>JANJWS010000095.1 GCA_024709425.1 Thiobacillus sp. | reverse complement strand
CGAGAGCCTGGGGCAGCCGGTGTTCGCACGCGGATTCGTGCGCAACTACGCACGGCTGCTGGGGCTCGCCCCCGAGAGCCTGTTGTCGCGCATGCAGGGCGCGCCGGCCGAGCCGGCTGCGGTCAGCCAGTCCGAACCTGCACTGCCGCGCTCCTGGCTGACCTCGCCGTGGCTGATCCTGCTGCTGCTGGCCCTCCTGGTGCTGGTCGCCGCGCCGGTCGCGCTCTACCTGTGGCTCAACAGCGAGGTCGACGAAGGGCCGGCCAGCCCGGTCGTGGCGTCGACGCCGGCGTCCCCGCGGACCGTCGAGGTGCCGGCGCCTGCCGCGCCGCATCCGGAAAGCCTGGCGCCGGCGGCTTCGGCCGAGGGCGCGGCGTCCGGGCCGGAGGCAGAGGCTGCCACCGAGGCGGGCGAAGCCGCGGCGCCGGAGACGGAAACGGAAACGTCCCAGCCGGCCAGCAGCGTGCTGCACCTTGAGTTCGGCGCCGAGGCCTGGACCGAGATCAAGGACGCGAGTGGGCGCATGCTCCATCGCCAGCTCGACGCCGCCGGCAGCAGCGCCGATGTCTCCGGGCAGCCGCCGTTCGACGTGGTGATCGGCAACGCCGCGCAGGTGCGCCTCACCTACAACGGCCGTCCCATCGACCTGAAGCCCTTCACCGACGGCACGGTTGCCCGTTTCACCCTTGAGGAATAGTCGCGCGCGAAGCGACCACCCTGGAAAAATGATGTCTCAGATTGTCCGTCGTCCCACCCGCCAGGTGCGGGTGGGCCATGTGCTGGTCGGCGGCGATGCGCCGGTCGTGGTGCAGTCCATGACCAACACCGACACCGTCGACGTCACGTCGACGGTGCGCCAGGTGCAGGCGCTCGCCGAAGCCGGTTCTGAACTCGTCCGCCTCACCGTCAACACGCTGGAGGCCGCCGCCGCGGTGCCGCGCATCCGCGATCGGCTCGACGCGCTGGGCTGCCGGGTGCCGCTGATCGGCGACTTCCATTTCAACGGCCACAAGCTGCTGACCGAGGTGCCCGAATGCGCCGAGGCGCTCGCCAAGCTCAGGATCAACCCCGGCAACGTCGGGCGGGGCAACAAGCGCGACGAGCAGTTCGCCACCCTGATCGAGGTGGCGTGCCGTCACGACAAGCCGGTTCGGATCGGCGTCAACTGGGGCAGCCTCGACCAGGCCCTGGCGGCGCGCATGATGGACGACAACGCCCGCCTCGCCCGGCCGGAGGACGCCGAGGTGGTGATGCGCCGTGCGATGGTGGCCTCGGCGCTGGAGTCGGCGAAGAAGGCCGAGGAACTCGGCCTTCCCGGCGACAGCATCATCCTCTCGTGCAAGATGAGCCGGGTGCAGGACCTGATTTCCGTCTACCGCGACCTTGCCGCGCAGTGCGACTACCCGCTGCATCTGGGGCTGACCGAGGCCGGCATGGGTTCGAAGGGCATCGTGGCGTCGACTGCGGCGCTCGCCGTCCTGCTGCAGGAGGGCATCGGTGACACCATTCGCATCTCGCTGACCCCGGAGCCGGGCGGCGAACGGACGAAGGAGGTCGTCGTCGCCCAGGAAATCCTGCAGGCCCTCGGGCTGCGCGCGTTCACGCCTCAGGTCACCGCGTGCCCGGGCTGCGGCCGCACCACCTCGACCGTGTTCCAGGAACTCGCGCAGGACATCGAGACCTATCTGCGCAAGCAGATGCCGCTGTGGCGCAGCCAGTATCCGGGCGTCGAATCGATGCAGGTCGCCGTGATGGGCTGCGTCGTCAACGGTCCCGGCGAATCGAAGCACGCCAACATCGGCATCTCGCTGCCCGGTACCGGCGAAGTGCCGGTCGCGCCGGTGTACGTCGACGGCGAGAAGACCGTGACGCTGAAGGGCGACCGCATCGCCGCCGACTTCCAGGCGATCGTCGAGGACTACGTTCGCCGCCATTACGGCGCGGCGTGACACACCGTTGATTAATTTATGAGCAACAACATCCAATCCGTGCGCGGCATGAACGACTGCCTGCCCGACGCCGCCGACACCTGGCAGGCGTTCGAGGCGATCGTCCGCGACTGGCTGCGGCGTTACGGCTACCGCGAGATGCGCACGCCCATCCTCGAGCACACGGGGCTGTTCAAGCGCGCGATCGGCGAGGTGACCGACATCGTCGAGAAGGAGATGTACACCTTCGTCGACGAACTGAACGGGGAATCGCTCGCGTTGCGGCCGGAGGGCACGGCGTCGTCGGTGCGCGCCGTGATCCAGCACAACCTGCTGTACGACGGCGGCAAGCGCCTGTGGTACACCGGGCCGATGTTCCGTCACGAGCGCCCGCAGAAAGGCCGCTACCGGCAGTTTCACCAGGTCGGCGTCGAGGCGCTGGGATTTGCCGGGCCGGATACCGACGCCGAGCTGATCGTCATGTGTGCGGACCTGTGGCGCGAGCTCGACATCGCGCCGACGCTCCAGATCAATACCTTGGGCGATTACGAATCCCGCCAGCGCCACCGGGCCAAGCTGATCGCCTATTTCGAGGCCCATCAGGACGTGCTCGACGAGGATGCGAAGCGGCGCCTGCACAGCAACCCGCTGCGCATCCTCGACAGCAAGAATCCGGCGATGCAGGCGCTGGCCGATAATGCCCCCAGGCTGATGGACGAGCTCGACGACGAAGCGCTCGCGCATTTCGACGCCGTGCAGCGCCTGTTGCGCGCTAGCGGCATCGCTTTCGAGATCAACCCGCGCCTGGTGCGCGGCCTGGACTACTACAACCGCACCGTGTTCGAATGGGTGACCGACCAGCTCGGCGCGCAGGGCACGGTATGCGCTGGCGGGCGCTACGACGGCCTGATTGGCCAGCTCGGCGGCAAGCCGGCGCCGGCGGCGGGTTTCGCGATGGGCATCGAACGCCTGCTTGCGCTGGTCGAGGCCGGGGGGCGTCCGCTCGCCGTGCCGGCCCCCGACGCCTATATCGTGCACGCCGGCGAGGCGGCGGAACGCTTTGCCTGGCAGGTCGCGGCAGCGCTGCGTGCCGCGGGACTGGCGACCGTGCTGCATTGCGGCGGCGGCAGTTTCAAGTCGCAGATGAAGAAGGCCGATGCGAGTCGCGCCCGCTTTGCCCTCATCATCGGTGACGACGAAGCGGTGCTGCTGCAGGTGACGCTGAAACCGCTGCGCGGCACCGGCGAGCAGACCCGCATCGAGGTGCCGCTGGTCATCGAAACTCTCAAGAACGCAACAATCTGAAAAGGCGACAGTCAATGGCAACCTACGATCTCGACGAGCAGGAACGGCTGGACGAACTGAAGGCGTGGTGGAAGCGCTGGGGCAACCTGGTGCTGATCGCCGCGGCCGTGGTGGTCGCCGCGGCGGGCGGCTGGCGCTACTGGCAGCAGCGCACCCTCACCCAAAGTCTGGAGGCTGCGGCAGTATACGAGCGGCTCACACAGTCGTTGTCCGTCAACGATACCAAGGTGGCACGCGAATCGGGCGGCCTGCTGATCGACCAGTACGCGGGCACGGCCTATGCACCGCGCGCGGCGCTGCTGCTGGCGAAGCTGAACGCCGGCGTGGGCGATCCGAAGAGCGCGCAGGCGCAACTCGAATGGGCTGTCGCGCACACCAAGGAGCCGGCGCTCAAGGATCTGGCGCGGCTGCGTCTGGCGGCCGTGCAACTCGACCAAAAGGCGTTCGACGCCGCGCTGAAGACACTGGGCGCCAGCCACAGCGATGCCTTCGCACCGCGCTTCGAAGATCTCAAGGGCGACGTGCTGTTCGCACAGGGCAAGCCGGCCGAGGCGCGTGCAGCGTATCACGTGGCGTTCGGCAAGCTCGCCGAGGACGATCCCTATCGCAAGATCGTGGAACTCAAGCTCGACGCCCTCGGAGGGCCACTTCCGTGACCATGCGCGTGATCGTGGCGAGCCTTGCGCTGGCCGTAACGGGCTGCAGCACCGTGTCCTCCGTCACGGGCACCGTCGGCGGATGGTTCGGTGCCGGTCCGGCCCGGGCCAAGCCGGCAGAACTGGTGGATTTCAAGCCGGCGGTTGCCCTGACGGACGCCTGGAAGACCGATACCGGCGAATCCGGCGGGTATCTGCTTCGCCCGCAAATCCAAGGCGAGGACGTGTTTGCAGCCGGCGGCGGCCGCGTGGTGCGTATCGCGGTCACCAACGGCCACACCGCATGGCGCGTCGACACCGGTGTGAAGCTCTCCGCCGGTGCCGGCGTCGGCGAGGGATTGACGCTGGCTGGCGGCGCCAAGGGCGAACTGGTCGCGCTCGACCTGGCCAACGGACAGCCGCGTTGGAAGGTGGCGTTGTCGAGTGAAGTCACCGGGCGGGTGCTGGGGTTGGCCGATACGGTGATCGCGCGTACCGGTGATGGCCGCGTGCACGGGCTGGCGGCGGCTGATGGCAGCCGCAAGTGGGTTTACAGCCGCACCCTGCCGGCGCTGAGCCTGCGCGGGTCGGGCGGGCTCGCTGCGTATGAGGGCGTGCTTTATGCGGGTTTCCCCGGTGGCAAGCTGGTGGCCCTCGATGCGCGTAATGGTGCGCAGTTGTGGGAGGCTACGGTGGCGCTGCCGCGTGGGGCCACCGAGCTGGAGCGGGTGGCCGACGTCATGGGGGACCCCGCCGTGGATGCGCGCCAGGTCTGCGCGGTGGCCTATCAGGGGCGCGTCGCCTGCTTCGACCGCCGCACCGGTGCGGCGCTGTGGGCGCGCGACACGTCCAGCAACAGCGGTCTGGCGATGGATGATCTCAATGTCTATGTCACCGACGACACGGACGCCGTTACTGCATACGACAAGGCCACTGGCCGTGCCGGCTGGCGCCAGGATAAATTGGCGCGGCGTCAGGTGACCGCGCCGCTGGCGTTGGGGAGCTGGGTGGTGGTGGCGGATGGCGAGGGCTACGTGCATGTCCTGTCGGCGGACGACGGTAGCTTTGTCGCGCGTACCCGCGTGGATGGCGCAGTGCGCGTGGCGCCGGTCGACGTTGGCCCGGGCTTCGCGGTGCAGACCGCCAAGGGTACAGTCGTCGCGTTCCGCCTCAAATAGCCAATGCTCCCTACTCTGGTCCTGGTCGGCCGCCCCAACGTCGGCAAGTCGACCCTCTTCAACCGCCTCACCGGCACGCGTGACGCCCTCGTCCACGACATGCCCGGGATGACGCGCGACCGCCACTATGGACGTGGCCGCATTGGCGGCAAGCCCTACCTGGTGGTGGATACCGGCGGTCTCGAACCCGTGGCGAAGGACGGCATCCTCGCCGAAATGGCGCGCCAGACCCTGCAGGCGATCGACGAGGCCGACGCCGTGATCTTCATGGTCGACGCGCGCAGCGGCCTCACGCCGCAGGACAAGGTGATCGCCGACCGCCTGCGCCGCGCGCATTGCCCGGTGTTCCTCGCGGTGAACAAGGCCGAAGGCATGAACCGCGCGGTGGTCACCGCGGAATTTCACGAACTGGCGCTGGGGGAGCCCCTGGCGATCTCCGGGGCGCACGGCGACGGCATCGCCGACCTGGTGGCCGAGGCGCTGGCGCCGTTTCCGTCGGAGGAAACCGAACCGGACACGCACGGTGTACCGAAAATCGCCCTGGTGGGGCGGCCCAACGTCGGCAAGTCGACGCTCGTCAACGCGCTGGTCGGCGAGGAACGCGTCATCGCCTTCGACCAGCCGGGTACCACGCGTGACTCGATCCACGTCGAATTCGAGCGCGACGGCAAGCCCTACATCCTCATCGACACCGCCGGCGTGCGGCGCCGCGGCAAGGTGTTCGAGACGGTGGAAAAGTTCTCCGTCATCAAGACGTTGCAGGCGATCGAGGACGCCAATGTGGTGGTACTGGTGCTCGACGCGCGCGAGAACATCTCCGAGCAGGATGCGCATCTGGCCGGCTTCATCCTGGAGTCTGGGCGCGCGCTGGTGGTCGCGATCAACAAGTGGGACGGGCTTTCTGCCGAGCAGCGTGACGACATCAAACGCGACATCGGGCGCAAGCTGGCGTTCCTCGACTTCGCCCGCTTCAACTACATTTCGGCGCTGAAGAGCAAGGGTCTGGAGAACCTGTTGAGGGACGTCGAAGCCGCGCACGCCGCCGCCTTCATCAAGATGTCCACGCCCAGGCTCACGCGCGTGCTGGAGGCGGCGGTGGCGCAGCATGCGCCGCCGAAGAACGGCCTGTTCCGCCCCAAGCCGCGTTATGCCCACCAGGGCGGCAAGAATCCGCCCGTCATCGTGTTGCACGGCAATGCGCTGGAAGGTTTGCGTGACGACTACAAGCGCTATCTGGAAAGCAGCTTCCGCAAGGCATTCAAGCTGCAGGGCACCCCGCTTCGGATACAGGTCAAGGAAGACGAGGGCAAGAACCCGTTCGAGGGCAAGAAGCGCGGTCCGCTTACCGAAAGCGAAGCCACACGGCGCCGGCGCGAGAAGCGGATTCGGCGCAAGGTGTACGGCGACACCTGATCCCTGGACCGGATTGTCCATTGGGTGGAGGGGGAAGGGTACAAACGTCGTGCGCGCAGCACGCCTCCGGCCGTATCCCCCCGGCCAACGGACGGTCTGTCACATGCATGCACCGGCTACCCGCGCCTGGCCGCACCCACCCTCTCCCCTCGAGGGAGAGGGTCGTCGGGTGGGAGTGGGCTTGCCGGTGATGGGGGCGGGCGTGCGGCGGGTCTCAGTCGAGCCAGCGCACGAGGTAATACAGCCTGAATCCTTCCGAGGAGCGCGACGGGCCGCTGGCGATGGCCGCATGGCGGTGCTTCGCCGGGTCGGCGTGGGCGCGCGCATCGGCCTCGCTCGCATACACCTCGACCACGCCTTCAGGGAAGCGCTTGCGTCCCTTGCCCGCGGGTGAATAGATCACCGCGGCGACGGTGCCGACGACGCTGGTCTCGGTGTCGGAAAACAGGCTGGTGGGCAGCGGCATGGGTTCGGCCGGCTCAGTGTGGTTTCTTCGTGATACCGCTGACGCTGACCGTGTGCGCGGTCGGCGTCTCGTCGCTGAAGTGCGGACGTTCGTCGAGCGTGCGGCCGGTCAGGCGCGCGAGTTCGGTTTCGCGGCTGGCGATCACCATCAGGCAATCCTTGATGTTCATGATGGTGGCTTCGGTCAGCGGGCTCGGATTCCCGTCGCGCGGTGCAGTGTCGCGCACGATGGACGTGAGCGTCTTGCGCATCATGCGCATCAGGCGCTGTTCGTCGTGCAGGGCTTTCTCGTCCATGGGGATACTCCGGTGTGCAGGTGATGCCCCACATTCTCGGCGCCGGCTCCGACTTCGTCAACGCAAGCCCCCACCCCACAGGGGGATCGAGACGATTTCAAACGCCGTGCTCTCCCGGTACTGATGCCTGCCGGGTGGCGCGGTACAATGCAGCGCTGTCCACCCGTCGTCTCCCGCCGCATGCCCCGAGCGTTTCCCGCCCTGTTCCTGTCCCGGTCACAACCGATCGGCCCGCAACCTGTCGCCGCGTTGCGCCATGTTTGAACGGCACGCCGGTGGCGAACGCTCGGTGCTGGTCTCGATCGATCTCGGCGATGCCGACTACGCCGAGAGCGTTGCCGAGCTGCGCCTGCTTGCGAGCGGCGCCGGCCTCGATATCCGCGGCGAGGTGCAGGGGCGCCGGGCGCGGCCCGACGCGGCGCTGTTCGTCGGCAGCGGCAAGGCCGACGAGATTGCCGCGCTGGTCGCGGCCACGGAAACCGACGTCGTCATCTTCAACCATGAGCTGTCCCCCGCGCAGGAACGCAACCTGGAGCGTCGCCTGCACTGCCGGGTGATCGACCGCGTCAGCCTCATCCTCGATATTTTTGCGCGGCGCGCGCGCAGCGCCGAGGGCAAGCTGCAGGTCGAGCTCGCGCAGTTGCAGCACCTGTCGACCCGTCTGGTGCGTGGCTGGACCCACCTGGAGCGCCAGCGCGGTGGCGTCGGCCTGCGCGGACCGGGCGAAAAGCAGCTGGAGACCGACCGTCGCCTGATCGGGGCGCGGGTCAAGGCGCTGCGCGAGCGCATCGACAAACTGGCGCGCCAGCGCCGCACCCAGCGCCGCGCGCGCGAACGCCGGCAGGTGCTGTCGGTGGCGCTGGTCGGCTACACCAACGCGGGCAAGTCAACCTTGTTCAATGCGCTCACCCGTGCGGGTGCCTATGCGGCGGACCAGCTGTTCGCCACGCTCGACACCACCACACGCAAGATATTTCTGCCCGAGGTCGGCGAGGTGGTGCTGTCGGACACGGTCGGCTTCGTCACCAACCTGCCGCATGGCCTGGTGGCCGCGTTCCGTGCCACCCTGGAAGCGACCGCCGAGGCCGATCTGCTCCTCCACGTGATCGATGCCGCCAGTCCCGCGCGCGAGCGCCAGATTGCCGCGGTGGAACAGGTGCTGAAGGAGATCGGTGCCGAGAGTGTCCCGGTTCTGCGTGTCTACAACAAGCTCGATCTCACCGAGGTGGCGCCGGGAGTGGCGCGCGACGAATATGGTAAACTCGCAAGCGTTTACGTGTCCGCCCGGAGTGGTGCCGGACTTGAACTTCTGCGGGGCGCGTTGTCGGAAATCCTGAGCGCCGACCGCACCCTCGAAACGGCCGGCGAGCCAGACGAAGCCACTTCCCAACCCACGACAAATCCTTCTTGAGACTATGGCCTGGAACGACCCCCAATGGGGCAACAACGGTAACCGCAATAACAGTGGCCCACCCGATCTGGACGAGGTCTGGCGACGTTTCAACCAGCGGCTTGCCGGCATGTTCGGCGGCAAGGGCGGCAGCGGCGACGGCGGTGGTGGGTTTTCCGGAGGTGGCCTGCCGGGCGGCGGCAACTTGGTCGGCGCTCTGGTGGGCGTGCTTGCCTTGGTCTGGGTCGCAAGCGGTTTCTACATTGTCGATACCGGCCAGCGTGGGGTGGTGCTGCGGTTCGGCAAGTACATCGAGACGACCGAGCCGGGACCGCGCTGGCACCTGCCGTGGCCCGTCGAGTCGCGTGAAATCGTCAATATCGACCAGGTGCGCACGGTCGAGATCGGCTACCGCAACAACGTCAAGAGCAAGGTGCTAAAGGAATCGCTGATGCTCACCGACGACGAGAACATCATCGACCTGCAGTTTGCCGTGCAGTACATCCTCAAGGATCCGGTCGAGTTCCTGTTCGTCAATCGTTCGCCGGACGACAGCGCACTTCAGGTCGCCGAGACCGCCATGCGCGAGATCGTCGGCAAGAGCAAGATGGACTTCGTGCTGTACGAGGGGCGTGCCGAGATCGCGGCCCAGGCCAAGCAACTGATGCAGGACATCCACGATCGCTACAAGACCGGCATCAGCATCAGCCAGGTGACGCTGCAGAACATCCAGCCGCCGGAACAGGTACAGGCCGCGTTCGATGATGCGGTGAAGGCGGGCCAGGACCGCGAGCGCCTGAAGAACGAGGCGGAAGCATACGCGAACGATATCGTCCCGCGTGCACGTGGTCTCGCGTCGCGCCTCAAGGAAGAGGCCGAAGGCTACAAGCAGGCGGTGATCGCCAACGCTCAGGGCGAAGCGAGCCGCTTCGCGCAGATTTATGCCGAATACCAGAAGGCGCCCCAGGTGACCCGCCAGCGTATGTATCTCGATACCATGCAGACCGTGATGAACAACACCAGCAAGGTGGTGGTCGACCAGAAGGGCGGCAACAGCTTGCTGTATCTGCCGCTCGACAAGCTGCAACAGATTGTCGGCCAGCCCTACAGTGGTGCGCCGGAGGTGTTGTCGCAGCCGGCGGCGCCGGCCTCGCAGCCGATGGACGTGCGGGCGCGTGACGCGTTGCGCGGGCGTGACCGGGAGGATCGGCCATGAGCAGGAACTTTGGGCCCTTGCTGGCCGTACTGGTGGTTGGGCTGGCCGTTCTTTCGGGCAGCATGTTCACGGTCGATCAGCGACAGAATGCGATGGTGTTCCAGCTCGGCGAAGTCGTGGGCGTGAAGACCAAGCCCGGACTGTATTTCAAGCTGCCGCTGGTACAGAACGTGCGCTATTTCGACACCCGCATTCTCACCCTGGATGCGACGGATCCCGAGCGCTTCCTCACTTCAGAAAAGAAGAACGTGCTGGTCGATGCGTTCATCAAATGGCGGGTGATCGATGCCAAGCAGTTCTATGTCTCGGTCGGTGGCGACGAGGCACGCGCACAGATTCGTCTCAACCAGACCGTGAACGATGGCCTGCGCGCCGAGTTCGGCAAGCGCACCATCAACGAGGTGGTGTCTGGCAGTCGCGACGAGATCATGAGTGTCATCCGCGCCAAGGCCGACGGCGATGCGCGCAAGATCGGCGTGCAGGTGGTCGATGTGCGCATCAAGCGCGTCGATCTGCCGGAAACCGTGTCGGAGAACGTCTACCGCCGCATGGAAGCCGAGCGCAAGCAGGTCGCCAACGAGCTGCGTTCGACCGGCGCGGCGGAAGCCGAGAAGATCAAGGCCGACGCCGACAAGCAGAAGGAAGTGATTGTCGCCGAGGCCTACCGCGATGCGCAGAAGGTGAAGGGCGAAGGTGACGCGCGCGCCGCCGCGGTGTATGCGGAGGCCTTTGGCAGGAATCCGGAGTTCTACGCGTTCTACCGCAGCATGCAGGCGTATCGCGAGAGCTTCCGCAGCAAGAGCGACGTCATGGTGCTCGACCCCAGCGCCGATTTCTTCAAGTACATGAAGAACCCGCGCGCGGCCGGCGGACAATGACCGCGACGGACTGGCTGGCGGCATTCGGACTCATGCTGGTGATCGAGGGACTCTTGCCATTCGCCGCCCCTGCGGCGTGGCGTGAAGCGTTTCGCAGGGTGATCGAGCTGCATGATGGACAAATCCGTTTCGTGGGCGCTGCCGCGCTGGCCGCAGGCGTCCTGTTGTTGACGATGCTGGGCTCATCATGACCGCGTGGCTGTTGCCTGAAAATGTCGAGGATGTCCTGCCACCCGAGGCGTGGCGCATGGAGGACATGCGCCGTGCACTGCTCGACCTGTTTCGCAGCCGTGGCTACCAGTTGGTGATCCCGCCATTGATGGAGTATGTCGATTCTCTGCTGACGGGCGTCGGTGCGGACCTCGACCTCAAGACCTTCAAGCTGGTCGACCGTGTGTCGGGGCGCTTGATGGGGGTGCGTGCCGACATCACACCCCAGGTGGCGCGCATCGATGCACACCTCCTTGCCGCCCATGCGGTGAACCGCCTGTGCTACGCGGGCAGCGTGCTGCATACCCAGTCTGCGGGCTTCCATCGCTCGCGCGAACCGATCCAGATCGGCGCCGAGCTGTACGGCGATGCCACCGTTGCAGCCGACCTCGAAATCATCCGGCTGATGCGCGAGGCCCTCTCCGCCTGCGATATCACTGCCGTCCAGCTCGACATCGGCCATGTCGGCGTTTACCGTGCGCTGGCGCAGGAAGCTGGCCTGGCCGGCGACATCGAACACACATTGTTCGGCGCGCTGCAGGCCAAGGACGCCAGTGCGGTGGCCGTGCTGACGGCCGGTCTGCCGGCGGCCCTGCGCGACGCCTTCGCGGCGCTGCCGCGCCTTTACGGCGACCGCAGCGTGCTCGCCGAGGCGCGTGCCTGCCTGCCGCAGCTGCCTGCGGTCGAAGCGGCGCTCGACGTGCTGGGCGAACTCGACCGCGAACTGGGTGAGGCCGATCTTGCCTACGATCTGGCCGAACTTCGCGGCTACGGTTACCACAGCGGCGTCGTGTTCGCGGCCTATGTCGGCGGGCGCAGCCACGCGGTGGCACAGGGAGGACGTTACGACGAGGTGGGTCGGGTGTTCGGCCGCGCGCGACCGGCCACCGGATTCAGCATGGATTTGCGCGAACTGGTGCGTGCCGGTTCGCAAACAGGATAGCTAACAGGGAGATTCACCATGGCAGCAAAGAACGTCGTCGTCATCGGCACCCAGTGGGGCGATGAAGGCAAGGGCAAGATCGTCGACTGGTTGACCGACCGCGCGCACGGCGTGGTGCGTTTCCAGGGCGGCCACAACGCGGGCCACACCTTGGTGGTGGGCGGCAAGAAGACCGTGTTGCACCTCATTCCGTCGGGCATTCTGCGCGACAACGTCACCTGCTACATCGGCAACGGCGTGGTGCTGGCGCCGGATGCGCTGCTGAAGGAAATGGACATGCTCGAAGCCGCCGGGGTCGACGTCGCCGGCCGGCTGAAGATCAGCGAGGCCTGCCCGCTCATCATGCCGCACCACGTCGCGCTCGACCAGGCGCGCGAGATCGCCAAGGGCGCCGGCAAGATCGGCACTACCGGGCGCGGCATCGGCCCCGCCTATGAAGACAAGGTGGCGCGCCGTGCGCTGCGCCTGCAGGACCTGTTCCATCGCGAGCGTTTCGCCGCCAAGCTCGGCGAGGTGCTCGACCACCACAACTTCATGCTGAAGAATTTCTACAAGGCGGAAGTCGTGAGCTTCAACGAGACGCTCGACAGGATGATGGGCATGGCAGAGCGTCTGAAGCCCATGGTCGCCGACGTGCCGCGCAGCCTGTACGAGGCAAACAAGGCGGGCGGTAACCTGCTGTTCGAAGGCGCGCAGGGCACGCTGCTGGACATCGACCACGGCACCTACCCGTTCGTTACCTCGTCCAACTGCACCGCCGGCGGCGCGGCCACTGGCTCCGGCGTCGGTCCCGCCGCGATGCACTACGTGCTCGGCATCACCAAGGCCTACACGACGCGCGTCGGCTCCGGCCCCTTCCCCACCGAACTGTTCGACGACGTCGGCCAGTACCTCGGCGAGAAGGGCCACGAGTTCGGCGCCACCACCGGTCGCCAGCGCCGCTGTGGCTGGTTCGACGCCGCCGCGCTCAAGCGCTCGATCCAGATCAACGGCGTGTCCGGCCTGTGCGTGACCAAGCTCGACGTGCTGGATGGCCTGGAAACCGTGCGTGTCTGCGTGGGCTACAGGATCGACGGTGAGACCTGCGACATCCTGCCGGTGGGCGCGGAGTCGATCACCAACGTCGAGCCGATCTACGAGGACCATCCCGGCTGGAGCGAGACCACCGTCGGCGTGCAGGAATTCGACAGGCTGCCGCAGAAGGCGCAGACTTACCTGAAACGTATGGAAGAACTGTGCGAAGTACCGGTCGACGTGGTGTCGACCGGACCGGACCGGGTGGAGACCATCGTGCGTCGCCATCCCTACGATGCCTGATACAGGCCGTGACCACCAAGCAAAAAGCCGACACAAGGTCGGCTTTTTGCTTGCAGCGTTTGGTGCCCAGAAGAGGACTCGAACCTCCACAGTGTTGCCACCGCTAGGACCTGAACCTAGTGCGTCTACCAATTCCGCCATCTGGGCATGAAGGCGCGCATTTTAGAGAGCCCCGAATAAATTGTCAACGAAGATGCCCGCAAAAAAATCCCGCAGCCGCGCCAGCAAGCACAAGGTTCCCGCCATTCGCCTGGCCGATCCGTTCTACGACCGCGAGGTCGAACGCTACGAATCGCCGCTGCCGAGCCGCGAATACATCCTGCAACTCCTGACCGAAGCCGGCTGCCCGGTCGACGCCGATGCGTTCGCCGAACAGCTGCACATCAGCGAGGCCGAGCGCGACCTGTTCCAGCGCCGCCTCGGCGCGATGCAGCGCGA
>JANJWS010000074.1 GCA_024709425.1 Thiobacillus sp. | reverse complement strand
CGTCAAAGTCAAGGAAAACGAGCCGTTCGACGTCGCCCTGCGTCGCTTCAAGCGCTCCATCGAGAAAGTCGGCCTGCTGACCGAACTGCGCGCCCGCGAGTTCTACGAGAAGCCCACCGCCGAGCGCAAGCGCAAGCTCGCCGCCGCCGTAAAGCGCCAGAGCAAGCGCCTGCGCAGCCAGCAACTCCCGCCCAAGATGTACTGATTCCGCGTTCGCGGAATCGCTTGTCATGTCACTCAAGACTCGCATCGGCGAGGACATGAAGACCGCGATGCGCGCCCGCGACACGGCGCGTCTCGGCACCATCCGCCTGCTGCTGGCGGCCATCAAGCAGCGGGAAGTCGACGAGCGAGTCGAACTCGACGATGCCGCGGCCGGCGGCGTGGTCGAAAAGCTCATCAAGCAGCGCAAGGATTCGATCACCCAGTTCCGCGCCGCCGGCCGCGACGACCTGGTCGCCGCCGAAGAGGCCGAACTGGCTGTGTTGCAGGCCTACCTGCCCGAGCAACTCTCGCCTTCGGAAGTCGAAGCCGCCGTCGCCGCGGCGATCGCCGAAAGCGGCGCCACGAGCCCGAAGGACATGGGCAAGGTCATGGGTATCCTCAAGTCCCGCCTTGCCGGCCGCGCCGACATGGGACAGGTATCCGCCCTCATCAAGACCCGCCTCGCCGGCTGACCGGGCCCGGAATTCCGGGTCTATGATGCAGCCATGATCCCGCGCGATTTCATTGATACCCTGCTCGCCCGCGTCGACATCGTCGACGTCATCGACCGCCGGGTGCCGCTGAAGAAAGCCGGTCAGAACTACCAGGCCTGCTGCCCCTTCCACAACGAGAAAACGCCCTCCTTCACGGTCAGCCCGACGAAGCAGTTCTATCACTGCTTCGGCTGCGGCGCGCACGGCACCGCGCTCGGCTTCCTCATGGAATACGAACACATGGGCTTCCCCGATGCGGTGGCGGCGCTGGCACAGGACGTCGGCCTGCCCGTGCCCGAGTCGGCCCAGGAACCCGAACGGCCGAAACCGCCGCCTGCGCTGTGGGACGCCCTGGACCAGACGGCACAGTTCTACCGGCAGCAGCTGAAACAATCGCCACGCGCCATCGACTACCTGAAAAAGCGCGGCCTCACCGGCCAGATCGCCGCACGCTACGGTATCGGCTACGCGCCGGACGGCTCGCCGTTGAAGCAGGTGTTCAAGGACTACATGGCCGACGCGCTGGCTGCCTCGGGGCTTGTCATCGATGGCGAGCGCGGCCGCTACGACCGCTTCCGCGACCGCGTCATGTTCCCCATCCGCAACGCCAAGGGGCAGATCGTCGGCTTCGGCGGGCGCGTGCTCGGCGAGGGCGAACCGAAATACCTCAACTCGCCGGAAACACCACTGTTTCACAAGGGTTCGGAGATCTACGGCCTGTTCGAGGCGCGCACCGCTATCAAGGCAGCCGGCCGCGTCATCGTCGTCGAGGGCTACATGGACGTCGTCGCGCTGGCGCAGCATGGCGTCGAATTCGCCGTCGCGACGCTCGGCACCGCGACCACGCCGGTGCACGCGCGCACCCTGCTGCGCTACAGCGACCGCTTGGTGTATGCCTTCGACGGCGACAACGCCGGGCGCAAGGCCGCTTGGCGCGCGCTGGAGAACACGCTGGAAGCGCTGCAGGACGGCAAGGAAGTCAGTTTCCTGTTCCTACCGGAAGGCGAAGACCCCGACAGCCACATCCGCAGCCACGGCCGCGACGCCTTTCTCCGCCTGCTCGACACCGACACGCTGCCGCTGTCGGCTTTCCTGGTTCGGGAACTGGCGCGTGACCGCCGTCTCGATTCGCAGGAAGGCCGGGCGGCGCTTCTCAAGGACGCCAAGCCACTGCTGGACAGAATCGCCGCCCCACTGCTCGCCGGCCTGATCCGGCGCCAGATCGCCGAGCTGGCGCACGTTCCGGCCGATGAACTGGGCGCGCCCCAGGAGCGGTCAGCGGCGCGGCGCGCCCCTCCGCGTCCACAACGCCGCCCGACACCTTCACGGGTGCGCAACCTGGCACGCACCCTGCTGATGAATCCCCAACGCGCACGGGAAATCGACCCCCGCTGGCTCGACGCCAACGACCCGCTGAGCCCGCACATGGACGAATTGCTGGCGTGGCTGCAGGGAATTGGCCCGCGCGGCTTGCCGGCGCTCGCCGAAGCAGCCCGCAGCAGCACGCTGGAGCCGCTCATCGACGGCCTCATGACCGACCTGCTCGACATGGATGACACGTGGGACTGGGACGCGGAATTCGAAGGTGCCGTCAAACAGCTGCGCGACGACTGGCGACGGCGGCGGGTTCAGGCCCTGGCGGCACGCCCCCTGGCGAGCCTGAACGCCGAAGAGCGCCAGGAACTGACGGAACTGGCACGGTCCTAGCTTGCCAGAAACGTCGGGACAACAGCCGACATTACGGTATAATTGCCGGTTTTTGAACGATTTTCCCCCGCCGCACCCGGCGGATTTCCAGCGGAGAAACCCTGTGGCTGTACGTGGAAGAAAACCCGGCGGCGGCGCCAAGAAACCCGAGGCGCTGATCGCAACGAAAGAACTGACGCCGGTGGAAGCGGAAGCGCGTCGCACCCAGCTGAAGAACCTGATCATCCTGGGCAAGGAACGCGGGTTCCTGACCTATGCCGAGATCAACGACCACCTTCCGGACGAGGTGCTCGACGCCGACCAGATCGAAGGCGTGATCAGCATGATCAATGACATGGGCATCCAGGTCTACGACGAGGCGCCTGACGCCGAGACCCTGCTGATGCAGGAGGCCGCGCCCGCGGTGGCCGACGAGGATGTCGTCGCCGAAGCCGAGCAGGCGCTCACCACCGTCGATTCCGAATTCGGCCGCACCACCGACCCGGTGCGCATGTACATGCGTGAGATGGGCTCGGTCGACCTGCTCACCCGCGAAGGCGAAATCGAGATCGCCAAGCGCATCGAGGAAGGGCTGCGCCACATGGTGCAGGCGATTTCGTCGTGTCCGTTGACGATTCAGCAGATTCTCGACATGGCCACCCAGGTCGAGAAGGACGAACTGCGTATCGACGAACTGATCGACGGCTTCGTCGAGGCGGAAGCCGAAGCAGCGGCCCCCGAAGAGGATGTGGAAGCCGAAGCCGACGATAGCGACGAGGACGACGAGGAAGCCACCGCCGCCGTCGCCGCCGCCAATCTGGCACAACTCAAGACAGAGGCCCTGGCGCAGTTCGACTACATCCGCAAGGCGTACAAGAAAGCACAAACGGCCCAGGCCAAGTACGGTTTCGCCAGCCCCCAACACCTCAAGGCACAAAACGAGGTGACCGAACTGCTGATGGCGATCCGTTTCTCGGTGCGACAGGTCGACAACCTGTGCGAGCAAATCCGCAGCGCGGTGGAAGAGGTGCGTTCGCACGAGCGCAAGATCATGGACTTCTGCGTGACGCGCGCCGGCATGCCGCGCACCCACTTCATTCGCGCCTTCCCCGGCAACGAGACCAATCTCACCTGGCTCGACAAGGAAATTGCCGCCAAGAAAGGCTATTGCTCCACACTCGCGAAGGTGCAGTATGAAGTCAAGGCGCACCAGGAGGCCCTCATCGCGATGCAGGAACGCATCGGCCTGCCGATCAAGAACCTGAAGGACATCAACAAGCAGATGTCCACCGGCGAAGCCAAGGCGCGCCGCGCGAAGCGCGAGATGATCGAGGCCAACCTGCGCCTGGTGATTTCCATCGCCAAGAAATACACCAACCGTGGCCTGCAGTTCCTCGACCTCATCCAGGAGGGCAACATCGGCCTGATGAAGGCCGTCGACAAGTTCGAATACCGCCGCGGCTACAAGTTCTCGACCTATGCGACCTGGTGGATCCGCCAGGCGATCACCCGCTCCATTGCGGACCAGGCGCGCACCATCCGCATCCCGGTGCACATGATCGAAACCATCAACAAGATGAACCGCATCAGCCGCCAGATCCTGCAGGAAACCGGCATCGAGCCCGATCCGGCAACGCTCGCGGTGAAGATGGACATGCCGGAAGACAAGATCCGCAAGATCATGAAAATCGCCAAGGAGCCGATCTCGATGGAGACACCGATCGGCGACGACGAAGATTCGCACCTGGGTGACTTCATCGAGGATTCGAGCACGCTGTCGCCCGACGATTCCGCGATCTACGCCAACCTGCGCGACGCCACCCGTGAAGTGCTCGACAGCCTGACCTCGCGCGAGGCCAAGGTACTGCGCATGCGTTTCGGCATCGAAATGAATACCGACCACACGCTGGAGGAAGTCGGCAAACAGTTCGATGTCACCCGCGAACGCATCCGCCAGATCGAGGCCAAAGCCCTGCGCAAGCTGCGCCACCCGACCCGCTCGGAGAAGCTGAAGAGCTTTGTCGGCGGCAGCGAGTGAACTGTCCGGCCCCGCCCACCGCGGGGCCGTTTCGTTTCCGGGCCTGTAGCTCAGCTGGTTAGAGCAGGGGACTCATAATCCCTTGGTCCACGGTTCAAGTCCGTGCAGGCCCACCATCCCGCGAACGGCCTGGAGCCTTGCTCTCCGGGCCGTCGTCTTCCCCGGCAATCGACCGCGCAGCCACGGCCCGGCCATCCCGACTGTAGTTTTCGCCACATCTGCCGATAAGTCATGGACGGGACGGGATAGCCCGCAAGACTGTTAAAATCGCGTGACACTACACCCCCGGCCAGCGGCGCGGGGGTTATTTACAGGTCTGCCATGCATACCGGACGTTACATTCTTCGCCCACAAGAACAGGGAGAGCTCGATGGAAGGTGAAGCCCGAAAAACCGGCGAACGCCGCCTGCAGATCCTGCAAACACTTGCCGCCATGCTGCAGGAGCCGCAGCCCGAGAAGATCACCACGGCCGCGCTGGCGGCGCGCATCGGCGTGTCCGAAGCGGCGCTCTATCGCCACTTTTCCAGCAAGGCCCAGATGTACGAAGGGCTCATCGAGTTCATCGAGCAGACGCTGTTCGGCCTGATCGCACGCATTACCGCCGAAACGCCGTCGCCCGCCGCCCAGGTGGAGGCGATCGTGACGATGCTGTTGAATTTCGCGGCAAAAAACCCGGGCATGACGCGCGTGCTGATCGGTGATGCGCTGGTGCACGAGAACGAGCGCCTGCAAAGGCGCATCAACCAATTGCACGACCGCATCGAGGCGCAATTGCGCCAATGCCTGCGCCTGGGCGGCGACCGCCTCGCCGAGCAGAGCGCATCACTCGCCAACCTGCTGCAGTGCGTGGTAGTTGGACGCTGGCATCAATTTGCCAAGAGCGGTTTCACGCGCGCGCCGGGCGGCGATCTCGAACTGCTGCTCTCGCGCCTGCTCGACGCTCACCCCGCCTGAACGGCGGCACGGCCGCATACCGGGCACGCCAGGTCGCGCGGCACTTTCATCACGCGCGCCTCGGCGTGAAGCCCGTCCCATAGCAACAGCCGCCCGGTCAGTGTCTCGCCGACCCCGGCGGCCAGTTTCAACGCCTCCATTGCCTGCATCGCCCCGATCACGCCGACCAGCGGCGCGAACACGCCGGCCTCGGCACAACGCATCTCCGGTTCGCCGGAGGCGTCGGGAAACAGGCAGTGATAGCACGGGCTGTCGGCGCGGCGCGGATCGTACACCGCGAGCTGACCGGAAAATCCGATGGCGGCCCCGGACACCAGCGGCTTTCTGTGGACCACACAAGCACGGTTGACGGCGTGACGGGTGGCGAAGTTGTCGCATGCGTCGACCACCAGATCGACCGCCGCCACCGCCTCGTGCAGCGCCTCGCCAGCGAGCTTGTCCGCTATCGCGTGCACGTCGATATCCGGATTGATCGCACGTACACTGGCGGCCAGCGATTCGGCCTTGTTGACGCCGATGGATGCGGTGGCATGGCCGATCTGGCGCTGCAGGTTTGTGAGGTCGACGGTGTCGCCATCGGCGAGCACGAGCCGGCCGATGCCGGCGGCACCCAAATACAGCGCCACCGGGCATCCGAGCCCGCCCGCGCCCACCACGAGCACACGGGCAGCGGCGATGCGCGCCTGGCCGTCGACGCCGACTTCGGGCAGCAGGATATGGCGGCTGTAGCGCAGCAGCTGGGTATCGTTCAGTTCCATGGGGGTGGCGCTATCGGTAGCGGCGCCATTCTTCAGGGGTGTCGTCGCGATCGCCGTGGAGATGAGACTCGTAGACCTTCATGAAGGCCTGCTGCGACTTGATGTCCGGCTCGTTGGCGGCGACGTTGCGCCGCTGCACATTTTCGCAGAAGTAGGCCATGGCACGCCGGAGCTTGGACAACAGGCTGTTGTCCAGGTGGAAACCCTGCTGCGCAAGCGCGGTTTCGAGTCCTTCGAGCGTGTACTCGCAAACGCTGTAGCGCACCAGCAGCCGACAGCCATCGGCGCCACGTGTGACGATCAGGCCTTCCAGGCCCTGCAGCAGCAGGTGCGCACGCTCGGCCTGCCCGGCAGGGAGGTCATGAAAGACGATTTCACGAATTTTTTCGAGGTCGCACGGGCGCATGGCACAACCCTTCGAACGCGTTCGAATCAGTATAGCGCCGACCGTGGCGGGGCGGGAAAATCCCTGCCCCCCCACGGCTCAGCGCCCTTGCAGGATCTGCAGGCCCTTCAGCAGGTTGAGCGCCTGATTCACCTGAAAATCATTCTTCGACACGATTTCGCCCGGTTCCAGCGTCGCCGGCTTCTTCTCCTTGCCAGGCTTGTCGGCAGGCGGTGCCTTGATGGTGTCGGCCGGCTTGGGTGCGGGGGCCGCTTCGGAGGGATCGCCGCTGGGGTTGGCGAGGTGTTTGTCGAGGTCAGCCTCGCGGATGCCAAAGCCCTCGTCAGATTCCGGCATCGCGGGATCTTCGACCAGGATATCCGGCTCGATGCCCTTCGCCTGGATCGACCGCCCATTGGGCGTGTAGTAACGCGCGGTGGTGAGCTTGATCGCGGTGCCATTGCCGAGCGGCAGGATGGTCTGCACCGAGCCCTTGCCGAAGGTGCGGGTGCCCATGATGACCGCACGCTTGTGGTCCTGCAGGGCACCCGCAACGATCTCGGACGCCGAGGCAGAGCCCCCGTTGACCAACACCACCATCGGCACCTCCTTGACACCCTCGGGCAGGTTCTTCAGGTAATCGAGCTGCATCGGACGCAGGTAATGCTCGCGGCTGGCGGTGAGTCGCATCTTGGCATCCTCGGTACGCCCCTCCGTATAGACGACAAGGCTGTCCGGCTTGATGAACGCCGCGCTCACGGCGACGGCGCCATTCAACAGACCGCCCGGGTCGTTGCGCAGGTCGAGGACCAGCCCCTTCAGCGGCGCCTTGTTCTCCTTGTAGAGTTTCTGCAGCGCCTCGACGAGCAGTTCGCCGGTATGCTCCTGGAACTGGGTGACGCGCACGTAACCGTAGCCGGAATCGAGCATCGTCGACTTGACGCTGCGGATCTTGATGACAGCACGGGTGATGGTGAGCACGATCGGCTTGTCGGCGTTTTTGCGCGCGATGGTGAGCTTGATCGACGAGCCCGGCTTGCCACGCATGCGCTTGACCGCGTCGTTGAGCGTCATGCCCTTGACCGGCGTGTCGTCGAGCTTGACGATGAGGTCGCCCGCCTTGACGCCCGCCTTGAACGCGGGCGTGTCCTCGATCGGCGCGACCACCTTGACGAAGCCGTCTTCCATGCCGACCTCGATACCCAGGCCGCCAAATTCGCCCTGGGTGCCGACCTGCAGATCCTTGAAGGCCTCGGTGTCAAGATAGGCCGAATGCGGATCAAGCCCGGTGAGCATGCCGTTGATGGCTTCGTTGATGAGTTTCTTGTCCTCGACCGGTTCGACGTAATCACTCTTGACGCGGGCGAAGACCTCGGTAAAGGCGCGCAACTCCTCGACCGGAAGCGCCGTCTCGGCGGACTTGTTGGCGATCGCCGAGAGGTTGACCGTCAGCGCCGCGCCGGCGACGAGACCGGCCAGTCCCACGAGGAAGAACTTTGTTTTTTGCGTCATCTCATTTCACCCACTGTAGGGGGTTCACCGGGCGGCTCTGGTGCCGCATTTCGAAATACAGTCCGGTGTCCGGCTGGCCACCGCTGTTGCCCACGGTGGCAATCGCGTCGCCGGGCTGGACCCGTTCGCCCACCTGCTTATACAGGCTTTCATTATTGCTGTACAGGCTCATGTAGCCCTCGCCATGATCGACGATGATAAGGTTGCCGAAGCCACGCAACCACTCGGCAAACACCACCCGCCCCGCGGCGATGGCCTTGACCGCAGTGCCCTGTGCTGCGCGGATGAAGAGTCCCTTCCAGCTCACGCCGCCATCTTCTCTCGGAGCGCCAAAGCGATTCATGAGTTCCCCGGGCACCGGCAGGCGCAGCCTGCCCTTCAACTGGGAAAACGGACGATCGGCCCGAAATGCCTCGGGGGTTTCGGTATTCACGGCCAACGGTCGACGCGTCCCCTCGCTTCGCGCTGACTGCGTTTTCTTTTGTGCCGCCTCCTTCGCGGCGCGTGCGCGGGCCGCCTCGCGCGCCGCCTGCTGCGCCATCAGGCGGCTGAGGCGTTCGACCAGCTGGGTGAGATTGCGCTCGTCCCGCTGCAGGGTACTGATCTCCCGGCGCTGCTGGCGGATCTGTGCGGAGAGCTTGGCAAGCACCTGCTCGCGCGCGGTCCGCTCGGTGTGCAGGCGCTTCTGCTCCGCCTCCTGCGCGGCACGCAGCTGCATGAGCCGGGTGTTCTTCTGTTCGGCTTCCTGGCGCAACCGGGTGAGCGTGGCGAGCTCAGCGCGCAGAGCCCCCACCTGCGCGTGCTGAGCCCGTGAGAGATGCGCGAGGTAGCGCAGTTCCCGTGCGGTCTGGTTGGGGTCGACGCCATTCAGCAGCAGGCGCAAGGCATCCGCCTCGCCGCGATGGTGGGCGGCCCGCAAACCCCTCGAAAGTTGGGTATGCAGCTGACGCACGCGCGCCTGGGTTGCCTCCATCTGACGATTGAGGCCTTCGAGCTCGCCGCTGGCCTGTTCGCGGGCACCATCGAGTTCGCGCAGGGCACGCACGGCGTCGCTGATCGCACGTTCGGAAATCCGCAATTCGTCGGCGGCCTCCTTGCGCGTCGCCTCGGTGCTGCGCACTTCCTGCTGCAGGGTGTTGAGCCGGCGCTTGAGGGCGTCGAGCTCGGATTGCTTGCCGGCAACCGGGTTGGCCGCAGCCACGAGCGGAAGCAGCAGCGCGACAAGGACAAGAAGATGTCTGGCGTTCACCCTGTCGAGCTTACCGCACGAATGCCCGGCCTACTCGAAATGGACCAGCGACTGTCCGGTCATCTCCGGCGGCTTCGGCAGCCCCATCATCTCGAGCAGGGTTGGACTGATGTCCTCAAGCGCACCGGTGTGCGCAAGGCTGGCACGGCGGCCTATATAAACGAGGGGTACCAGGTTCATGGTGTGCGCCGTATACGGCTGGCCAGTGACGGCGTCGCGCATCAGTTCGGCGTTGCCATGGTCGGCGGTGACCAGCACTTCGCCCCCCCGCGCACGCTGCGCTGCGACCACCTTGCCCAGACAGATGTCGACGGTTTCGATCGCCTTGATGGCAGCGGCAAGATCGCCGGTGTGCCCGACCATGTCGGGGTTGGCGTAGTTGCAGATGATGAGGTCGTACTGCTTGCTGTCGATGGCGGCAAGCAGCTTGTCGGTCACCTCGAATGCGCTCATTTCGGGCTTGAGGTCGTAGGTAGCGACATCCGGCGAAGACACCAGCACCCGGTCCTCACCCGGAAACGACACTTCCTCGCCCCCATTGAAAAAGAAAGTGACGTGCGGATATTTCTCCGTCTCGGCGATGCGCAGTTGGCGCAAGCCGAGATTGGCGACGTATTCACCCAGCCCGTTCTTGATGCGCTCGGGCGGAAAGGCCACCGAAACGTCGAAGTCGTCGCTGTAGCCGGTGAGCGTGCAGTAGGTGGAAAGCCTCGGGGTGACCTCACGCTCGAACTCGCCAAAATCCGGCTCGATGAACGGGCGCGACAACTGGCGGGCGCGGTCGGAACGAAAATTCAGGAACACCACGGCATCGCCATCTTCCATTTTTACCGGCTTGCCGTCTGGCGGCAGGATGGCGGTGGCCCGGACGAACTCGTCAGTTTCGCCGCGCGCGTACGCGGCTTCCAGCCCGGCGATCGGAGTGTCCGCCCAGAATTCGGTTCGACCCTGGGTAAGCAGGTCGTAGGCGGACTTCACGCGCTGCCAGCGGCGATCGCGGTCCATCGCATAGTAGCGGCCGATCATCGACGCAATATGGCCGACGCCAGCCTGCTCGATCTTCGCGGTGAGCCGGCGCAGATAGATCTCGGCGCTCTTCGGTGGCGTGTCGCGGCCATCGAGGAAGACATGCACGCAGACCTTGTGCAGCTTCTCGCGCACCGCGAGGTCCAGCATGGCGTGGAAGTGCGATTCGTGGCTGTGCACCCCACCGTCCGACAGCAGGCCCAGGATGTGCAGCGTCTTGTCGTGATCGCGCGCCAGATGCACCGCATTCAGGAGTGCCGGGTTGGTGTAGAAATAGCCGGACTCGATGGCTCGGTCAATGCGGGTGAACTCCTGGTAAACCACACGACCCGCACCGATGTTGAGGTGACCCACCTCGGAATTGCCCATTTGGCCCTTGGGCAGGCCGACTTCCGATTCGGAGGCGTGGATTTCGGTGTGAGGGCACTCCTTCCACAGGCGATCGAAATTGGGCTTGTTGGCCTGCGCGATGGCATTGTCGGCGCGCTCGGCGCGGCAACCAAAGCCATCGAGAATGATAAGGAGAACCGGCACGTTCTTCATGAAAAAATTTAAATAACCCGACTCGTTCTTGTGGAAATATTTTAATATATGCGCGATTGCTAATCTATAGACCCCTCCCGCCAGGGTACCGTGGCGGGGGCGCCAGCACGCGCCGGAGCCCAAGCGTTCAAGGGTACACCAGGAAAAGGATCGAGGTAATGAATATGGCAGCGGATTGGGACCAGGTCGACCTGTTGGACAAGGACGAGCACATCGAGCAGGCATCGCGCGCGATGAAGGCGATGTCGCACCCGCTGCGCCTGAAGATCCTGTGCGTGCTGGGCGACAAGGAAGTGAGCGTGCAGGACATCGTCGACCATGTCGGCACATCGCAGAGCAACATCTCGCAGCACCTCGCGATCCTGCGCGACAAAGGCGTGCTGCGAACGCGCAAGGACGCCAACCGTGTCTACTACCGCGTCGGCGACACCCGCACGTTGAAGCTGCTGGGCATGATGCGCGACGTGTTCTGCGGCTTTACCAAGTAACTTTCCCGCAACACCGCCTTGAACAAAGGCGGCCGGCACGATATACAGGAACCATGTTCCTCTTCCGGCCGGAAAATCGCATGCGTGTTCGCTTCCCCCGCCTGCTTCGTGCATGGATGCCTTCGACCCCGCGCTGATCTCGGTCGTGATGCCCTGCCACAACGCCGCGCCCTTCGTCGGGGAGGCGGTGGCGAGCGTACTGGCGCAGACTCATCCGCACGTGGAACTGGTGATCGTCGACGACGGCTCGACCGACGGATCATCGGACGTCCTGCAAGGGCTTGCGGCCGACCATCCCGACCGTATCGTCCTCCTCTACCAGAATCGCGCCGGGCCGTGGGTCGCCCGCAACCGCGCACTGGCGCTCGCGCGGGGTAGCTTCATCGCCTTTCTCGATGCCGACGACACCTGGCACCCGGAAGCCATGGCCAGGCTGAATGCGGCGCTCGAAGCCGGGCCGGCCGACCTCGCCTGGTGCGGCTGGCAGGCCTTCGGCATTTCGGCACCCGACCCGCAGCCCCGGATTCCCCCCGAGGCCGACGCCACCGGGGCCGTCGCGCACGCATTCGAGCAAGGCGCCTGGCCGCTCAATGCGCTGCTCGTGCGGCGCCCGCTGATCGATACGATGCAAGGCTTTTCCGAACGCCTGCCCACCGCAATGGACTACGACCTGTGGCTGCGCATGCTGGCCGCAAAGGCCAGCCTCGCGCGCGTGCCCGAGGTGCTCGCGTATCGCCGCCTCTACCCGCGCGGCGACGCCCGGATTCCACACTGGCAACAGGTTTTTGATGCCGTCTCCGTGCGGCGCGATTTCGCTCGCCGCCACCCCGAACTGCTCACCCGCTATACCCCTGCCCACCTTGATGCGCTGATCCACGACCCGCTGCTGCGCGAAGCGTATCGCTGTCACTGGCGCAACGATACGGAATCCTCGCGGCGTCTGTTCCGCCGCGCCTTCCGCACTGCTGGCTGGCGGGCCGGCGATCTCAAGCATCTGGTTGCCAGCCTGCTGCCAGCGCCACTGTATCGGAGCCTGGTCGATTTGGTCACGCGGCGACGGAGTGCGCGATTCGAGGGATGACCCGCGAACATAGTCCATTCTTCCTGCCCGTGCGCCGTTCGGCCGATGCGCCTGCGTCGCGCAAGTTCCCCTGGCGTTCTGCCCCACCAAGTCCGTTCTTGTCGACGATCACACAGGCACGAGCCTTGCTGTCATCCGCTGCACATACAATATCCGCCCATGCGTGCCTTGCCTTTCACCCCAACGTCGTTTGCCATGCCTGCCACCGTGGCCCCCGCAATGCACGGGAGGCGGGTGGCATGGGCCTCTGGTGTCGACATGTTCGGCAGATTCCCGACAGTCCGTGCCATGCCGGCCGCGAGCCACCTCAGCAAGCGTGCCCTGAAACACGCTTTGGCACGGCACTGAATTCATGGCATCCGGCCAAAGCATCCGGCGAGGCATTGCCTGGCTCTTCGTAGGGAATACCAGCAAGCAACTGCTTGGTTTCGTGTTCGGCGTCGTGCTTGCACGGCTGCTCGTGCCGGAGGACTTCGGCATGCTGATCACGATCCAGGTCTTCACGGGGCTCGCCGGCTTCATCGCAGGGGGCGGGATGGGGCAGGCCCTGATCCGCGCGAAGACAGCCACGACACAGGACTACGACATCGTATTCACGCTCCAGTTGATCATCGGCTGTCTCATCTATGCAGCGTTCTTCCTGGCGGCCCCCTGGTTTGCGCGCTGGTATGACCATCCGCTCTATTCGGATCTGCTCCGGGTTTCCGCCCTCTCGTTCATTCTGCGGCCGTTTGTGAACCTTCCCAGCAACATGCTGCACCGTGCGATGCGCTTCAAGGCGCAGGCCGTCGTGAGCGTAATCACCTTGATCCTATCCAGCACGGTCAGCATCGGGCTGGCCTATCTTGGCCACGGGGTGTGGAGTCTGATCTGGGGCGGCATCGTCGGCTCGGTGGCCAGTGCGCTGCTGCTGATGCCGATTGCGCGCTGGCGTCCGCGGCTATCCACGGCATTCGGCCGCGGGCGTGAGATCGCACGCTATGGCGTGCTGTTCTCGATCAACGACATCGTGTTCTACCTGCGCAGCCAGTTGAGCGCATTCATCCTCTCGCGCACGCTCGGTCCGGCAAGTGTCGGCCTGTTCAACAAGGGCGAGAGCCTTGCCCGCATGCCGCATATTTTTATCACGGGCTCGGTCTACCCCGTGCTGTTTCGTGCACTGGGCGCCGAGCAGGACAATCTGGACCGCTCGCGCTATCTGTATTTTCGTAGCATTGCACTCGTCGCCCTATACGCCACGCCCTTCTATGTCGGGCTCCTGTGGCTGGCGGAACCGCTCGTTCGAGGGGTTTACGGCGTGCGATGGGTCGAGGCTGCCGGCCCGTTGGCCATTCTGGCGCTGGCGTGGCCCTTTTGGCTGATGGGCAATCTCTCCGGAAATGTGCTCAAGGCCAGGAACTGGCTGGGGCGCGAACTCGCCGTGCAGGTTTCGTCGCTCGCCATCGGCAGCCTCGCGATCTGGGTCGGGCTGGCCTACGGTATCGACGGTGTGGCCTGGGCAGTCGTCGGCACTGCCGCCTTCACGGGTATTTGCCAGTATGGGCTGGCCACGCGCTGTCTCGACGCGCGCCTCTCGGGTTTCCCACGTGCACTCGTTCCGGCAGGCGTGCTCAACGTCCTCCTTGCAACCGTACTTTTTCTGATGGACCTCGCACTCCCTCCGGCCGTGCGGCAAAATGATCTTGTCTATGTGCTGGCGATGGGCACGGCAGGGGGGTTGGTGTACGGACTCGCTTTCCTTTATGTTCCGTTTGCGGCGCTTGCGGTCGAGCAACAACGCTGGAGAACGAAGTTGCGCCTTACCCGGGCAAATCCGGGATGAATGCTGCGAATGGCGAATTTCGTCGCTGCCACCCGACGATGCAAGGCTTTTTTGGCAACGATGCCAATGACTCTGGAGGGGCGACAATGTTGAGAGACACCCCGGTCAAGCACCGGGCCGGTTTGGCTGCCACCACGGCGAGTGCCCGATCGTACCGCAACGTCCTGCACGGCACCGTGTTGCTCTGTGCACTGACGCTGATGGCCGGCTGCGTCAAGCAGGAGCTGACGCTCGACGTGTTTGAAGAAGTGACTGCCGGCTCCGGTCTCGAAGGCCTCACCGGGATGACCTATGGCGCGACCTGGGGCGACTTTGACGGGGACGGTCTTGCTGACGTATATCTCACCCATCATCTCGATGCCGCGGGTTTATACCGCAATGCCGGCGCTGGCCGGTTCGAGGATGTCACGGCGAAGCATTTCGCACCGGAAGACATCGTCGCCGACAAGCATGGCTCGGCCTGGGCCGATTTCGACAACGACGGGCGCACGGACCTGGTGCAGTTGACCGGTGCGGTGAAAGGCGTCGGCGCGGAACCCAAGCTCCTGTTCAACAACCGCGGCGACCGTTTTGTCAACGTGGCCGACACCGTCGGCGTCGTGAATCCGGACGGCCGGACCCGCATGCCGCTTTGGCTGGACCTCAACGGTGACGGCAAGCTCGACCTTCTGCACGGCGCGGAAATTCGCCTCGACGGAAGAATGCCGCCCTTCGTCTTCCTGCAGGGCGATGCACACTTCGAGCCATTCGATGCCGCCTTGGGCTTCAAGAGCCGCAGTGCGCCTTTCTGTGTTTTGACCGAACTCACCGGGGACAACCGGCCCGAACTGATCTGCCGCCTGCTCGGACAGGGCGGTGCTTTGCAGGTATTCGATCTGGCAGATCTTCCGGCCCGTTCGCTCGACATCCTGCCGCAGACTGCCTTCGAGGATATCGCCGCCGCCGACTTCGACAACGACGGCCGCATCGACGTCTTTCTCACCCGCAAGAACGCGCCCGGCCCGCTGGCATTCGGGCGCCCCGCGGACAGGCAGATCGTGGCGAGCCTGCGCATCGACAAGCACAACCTGGACAAGCCCCTGGGTTTCCGATTTCGTTCGAATGGCAAGCTGAGCTTGCGCCTGGCCGCGGCAAGCCCGGAGGGGGCACTATCTCCGGCGCACATACACCTGGGCACGACGGGCGCACACCCGAACAGCCTGAATTTCGAAGTGTCACCGGAAATCGGCCCGCTCGCGCAACCGGTGGCACGCGGCGAAACCGCAGTACATATGGGCTTCACCGCACCGGACCAGTGGGAAATCCTCGTTGCGGCACCGCGCGAGGCGCTCGCGGCCGGCGCGTTGAAACAGCAGGAGATACAGGCAAGCCTCGTCGCCAGCGAACCGATCGCGCAGCTCGAAGCGATCGGCGAAACCAAGCCCGAAGAGGCGCCCGCACGCCTGTTCATGAACCGCGAGGGTGAGATGCGCGAGGAGAGCGACAAGCGCGGCGTGAACACGCGGCCTTTGGCCGGGGCCAACGTGGTGGCAGGCGACTTCGACAACGATATGGACGTCGACCTTTTCATTCTCGCCTCCGGCGACATCGGCCAGCAGGAAAACCAGCTCCTGCTCAACGACGGCAAGGGCCACTTCCGGGTCGTCAAGGCAGCCGGCGGCGCGGCGGGCAGCCGAAGCGGCGTGGGCGATTCGGCCACCACGGTCGATTTCGACGGCGACGGCTTTCTCGATCTGTTCGTAGCCAACGGCGGCAGCATGGGGCGCAGCCTGGGCCTACCCTCCGATGGCGGCAATTACCAGCTGTTCCGCAACAAGGGCAACGGCAACCACTGGCTGATGATCGACCTGGAAGGGACACGATCCAATCGCGACGGCATTGGCGCGATCGTACGCGTGACCGCGGGCAAGATCACCCAGACCCGGGTGCAGGACGGCGGCGTGCACTACCGGAGCCAGAATCACAGCAGGCTGCATTTCGGCCTGGCGAAGCACACGCAGGCCGACACGATTACCATCCACTGGCCCAGCGGACAGATTCAGCAATTGAAGGCCATCGAGGCAAACCAGGTGTTGCGCGTGACCGAGCCCACGCCGTAGGGCGGGCTTCGATCGACACCGCCAAGAAGAGCCTTCGCATCAGAAACCGAGGAAAGGAAACGATGCTTTTCTGGAAAACAAGGAAGCCCAGCCACGAGCAGGCGATGGCCTGGTTCAAGGCCAACATGGTGCCGGGGCAGGGCATTATCGTGCACACGAAGCAACCGGTGCCCTACCCCGAGGTGACGGGCTATTTCGTTCCGACCCTCTACAACTGGGGCGAGACGGAGCTGGCGCGCACCTGCACCCGCTGGCTGATGTCGATCCAGTTGCCGGACGGCGCCTTTCCGGCCCCCGACGGCGTGCCCTACACTTTTGACACCGCACAGATCATGCGCGGGCTGTGCGCGGCCCTCGGCGACGTGGAGGGCGCGGAAGCGTCGCTGCGGCGGGCGAGCGACTGGATGCTCACGCAGGTGGCTGAGGACGGCCGTCTGAAGACGCCCTCGACCGAGCTGTGGACCAACATCGCCAGCGACCTCATCCACACCTACGCGTTGCCGCCGCTTGCCGAGGCCGGCCGGCTGCTGGGCGTGAAGGCCTACACGGACGCGGCCCATTTCGTGCTCGACCATTACAAACAGCGCGAGGACCTGGTGCCCTTCAATCGCCTGTCGCATTTTCACGCCTACGCCATGGAGGCCCTGTGCGAAATGGGCGAAATGGAACTGGCCGCACGCGGCATGGCCGACGTGGAACGCTGCCAGCGGCGCGACGGAAGCATTCCCGCCTACCCCGATGTGGAGTGGGTGTGCTCGACCGGCATGGCCCAATATGCCATCGTCTGGTACACGCTCGGCAGGAAGGACCTGGCGGACAAGGCGATGCACTACCTGGAAACGATCCAGAACGCGTCCGGGGGATTCAACGGCAGTTACGGCAAGGGCGCGCAATACATTGCGGGCGCAGAGATCAGCTGGGGCGTGAAGTATTTTCTCGATGCCCATCTGCTGAAAATGCGTGCGGAGGGCAAGCATGCTTAAGGTGCTCACCGTCTTCGGCACCCGCCCCGAAGCCATCAAGATGGCGCCCCTCATCGCGGAGCTGGAACGACACCCGGACCGGATCGAAAACCGCAGCTGCCTCACCGGGCAGCACAAGGACATGGTCGCGCCGCTGATCGAGCTGTTCGGCATTCGCGCAGATTACGACCTCGGCCTGATGCGCGAAAACCAGACGCTGGAGCACATCACGACATCGGTGCTGGTCGAGGTCGGGCGCATCCTGCGCGAAGACCACTTCGACCTGCTGCTGGTACAGGGCGATACGACGACCTCGATGGCCGCAGCACTGGCTGCGTTCTATGCCGGGGTGAGGATCGGCCACGTCGAGGCCGGCCTGCGCACTTTCGACAAGCGCCACCCCTATCCCGAGGAAGCCAACCGCAAGATGATCGACGCGGTGGCGGACCTGTTCTTCGCGCACAGCGGCAAGGCCAGGCAGCACCTGCTCAACGAAGGCATCGCCGAGTCCGCGATCGCGGTCACCGGCAATACAGTGATCGACGCCCTGCTCGATGTTTCGGCACGTCCTTTCGAGATCGCCGGCTCGCCGCTGGAAGGCATTCCCTTCGACAACAGGCGCATCGTGCTCGTCACCGCGCACCGGCGCGAAAGTTTTGGCGGGCCGTTCGAATCGATCTGCGAGGGACTGGCCGCCCTCGCCCGCAAATATGCCGACGACATCGAACTCGTCTATCCGGTGCACCGCAACCCCAACGTGCGTGCAGTGGTCAGCAAGCATCTCGCGGGCATTCCCAACGTGCGCCTGCTCGATCCGCTCGACTATCTGCCACTGGTGCAACTGATGAAACGCGCCTACTTGGTGCTGACCGACTCCGGTGGCCTGCAGGAAGAGGCCCCCAGCCTCGGAAAACCCGTATTGGTCATGCGCAAGGTCACCGAACGTCAGGAAGGTGTCGAGGCCGGCACGCTCAAGCTCGTCGGCATGGGCGCCGCCGACATCGTGCGCGCAGCGAGTCTGCTGCTCGACGACGCTACGGAGTACCAAGCGATGGCGACACGCGCCAATCCTTACGGCGACGGCACCGCAAGCGTGAAGATCGTACGCAAGATCCTGACCGACCTGGGGGACTCCGCGTGAGCCAACCGCTCGTCAGCATCGTCCTGCCCACCTACAAGCGTGCGCACCTACTCGCGCAGGCGATGCGCAGCGTGCTCGACCAAACCCACACCAACCTCGAACTGATCGTCGTCGACGACAATTCCCCCGACGACACCGCGACCGTGGTGCGGTCGTTCGACGATGCGCGCATCCGCTACGTAAAGAACGATCCCAACCTGAAGCTGCCACGCGCGCTCAATCGCGGCTTTGCAATGGCACGCGGCGATTACCTGACCTGGACTTCGGACGACAACCTGCTGGCCCCTACTGCGATCGAAAGAATGGTCGGCGCATTGGCCGACGGCGACTGCGACTTCGTCTACGCCGACTACTGGCTGTTTTCCGAACAGGATGCAAACGGCCGCCCGCTGGCGCCGCAGCACGACCACCTGCCCGATACGCTGCAGCTCGACAAGGGGAACCATATCGGCGCGTGCTTTCTGTACACCCGAAAGCTGTATGAAGCAGTCGGCGACTACGATCCGGAACTCTTCCTGGTCGAGGATTACGACTACTTCCTGCGCGCAGCGCGGGAGTTCCGCTTCTGCCATATCGCCGAACCGCTGTATTACTTCCGCCGTGACGATGCCACACTGTACTGCTCGCGCTTTCCCGAGGTGAAGACGTCCGACGTGCTGGCACGCTTCAAGAACGGTGCGATCCAAGCCGATGATGCGGCAGCGATGCTGACCGGCTTGCTGCTGCAACACCCGGCCGAGTTGACGGATGCCGGCTTGCGGCGGGCCCTGGCGATCCGCGAACGCCTCTCCTATCGCCTGGGCACCTGGCTGGTCGAACGTGGCCGCGCCCGTCTCAAGGACCGCATCAAGGAAGAGATCGCCCCCTTGTTCTCGCGCTACCAATCGGGTGAGGCCAGCTTCGGCGACACCCGCGCCGCACTGCTCGACCGCGTGCGCACCCATGGCGCGCTGGCCTACGTCACGCGCAGGACCTGACCCCATGTTGCGAACCGTCCAGACCGCACTGAAAGGCCCGGCCCAGGCATGGGCCCAGCATCGCCAACTGATGAAGGACCATACCGGCATCGAAAGCGGGCTCGAAGCCTTGCAGGCCGTGTGTCCCGCGCCGAAAGATGATACCACGTCACCGATCTTCCTGCTTTCAGCGGGCTGGCGCTCGGGCTCGACCCTGATGCAGCGCCTGATCATGTCCGACAAGCGGGTGCTGATCTGGGGCGAACCCTACGACGAGTGCGGCCCGATCCAGGCCATGGCGGGCACGCTCAAGGCCTTCCGTCCCAACTGGCCGCCGGCCGAGTACTACTACGACGGCACACCCCCTGCCCAGCTCACCGGCAGCTGGGTCGCCAACCTGTTCCCCGCGGCCCGGTCCCTGTGGCAGGCGCACCGGCAGTTTCATGACGCGCTGTTCGCCGCCCCCGCCACGGAGGCCGGCGCCACGCGCTGGGGTCTGAAGGAAGTGCGCCTCGGCATCGAGCACGCGCGCTATCTGAAATGGCTCTACCCCAATGCCCGCATCGTGCTGCTGTACCGAAATCCGCTGGAAGCCTACCGCTCGTATTGCCGCTACGGCCGCAGTTGGTATGACACGTTTCCGGACAAACCGGTATTCACCCCCACGGCTTTCGGATCGCACTGGCGCAAACTGATGGAAGGCTATCTTGCGGGTGCCGAATCGATCGGTGCCCTTCTGGTGCGCTACGAGGATCTGGTCGGCGCCAACCCGCCGCTTGCCGAAATCGATGCCTACCTCGGCATCCAGACCGACCACGGCGTGCTCACCAAGAAGGTCGGCAGCTCCGAGCGCAGCGGCAGCAAGGTGCAGGTCAACGCACTGGAGCGTTGGCTGCTGCGGCGTGCGGTATCCCCTGTTGCACAGGAACTGGGCTATCACGGGTGATACTTTTTTCAATGTCCCGGCTCCCACCATGAATCCGCCATCTCCTGCATGCCCTGCATTTCCCAGCCAAGTGTGGTGGGCGAAGACATCCTGGTCTGGTGCCCGGATCAGCCGGCTCATGAAACCTGCGCGCCCCCCCTTGCTGATCATGTCGCTGCCGCGCAGCGGATCGAGCTGGGTTGCGGAGATTCTCGGCTCTGCACCGGAAGCACTTTTTCTGCGCGAGCCCATCAACCAGAGCCACCTTGCGTGCGGCGGCGCCACCACGGTGTTCGACATCGACCCGGCCGCGCCGCCGCCGTGCTACGCCCAGTTCGCCACACGCGCATTCGCTGGTATCCCTGCGTTTCCTGCCGGTGTCGTGCGCGATGCACGACAATGGAAACTGACGCGGCGCACCCGCGGGCGCGTGGTGGTCAAGGAAGTAAACCCACTTGCACTGGCATGGCTGCTCGACACCTACCGGCCACGCATCGTCTTTCTCATGCGCCATCCCGCTGCGGTGGCACTGAGCTATGAGGCACTCAACTGGTGCAATGCGGAAGCGAAGCTGGCCGAACTGGGTGCACGCTTGATGGACAGCAGCCTGCGCCCCTGGCAGGAGACGATTCAGTCCGTTACCGGATTCTGGCGGGCCCACGGGGCTTTCCAAGGGGCGGTGCTCCACGTCGCCCTGCAGGCACTGACCGCCTATGCGGACGCCAGGATAGTCACTTACGAGTCCCTTTGTGAAAATCCAGAGGCCGGCTTCCGGGCGCTGTTTGAATTCGCCGGCCTGACGTTCGATGACCGTGTCCGTGACCACATTGGCGAATCCAGCATTGGAACGGCACAGGACACGGCCGGGCACTACGGCACCCGCCGCAATACACTTCGGATGGCCGCCGCCTGGAAGGGCAAGCTGACGCCAGAGCAACTCGCTGGCCTGCACGCCGGCTACGCAGCCTTTGATCTGCCCTATTATCGCGGCGACGACCACTGGACGCTTGCCGCATGATGACCCTTCAGACCACGATTCACGCTCGGGAGCCCCGCGGGCAATAGCCCTTCGCCGCACGACCATGGACGCCAGCATCATCGTTTGCACCTACAACCGGGTAGCCTCGCTCCAGGACACACTCGCTGCGCTGGCGGCGCTGCAAGCCCCGGCGGATCTCGACTGGGAAGTGCTCGTGGTGGACAACAATTCGCACGATGCCACACGCTCGGTCGTCGAGACGCTGCAACACGACTGGCCGCGCCTGCGCTATGTCTTCGAGCCCGCGCAAGGGCTGTCGCACGCACGCAACCGCGGCATCGCGGAATCGCGCGGCGCGGTCATTCTTTTCACCGATGACGACGTGCTGCCCGAACCCGCGTGGCTGGAAACCACGCTTGGCGGCCTCGCTTGCCATCAGGCCGACGCGTGCGGCGGCTACATCGCGCCGATCTGGGAGACACCTCCGCCGGCCTGGCTGACAGAGCGGTTCTATGGCTTCCTCGCTGTGCGTACCGACCGCACCGATGACTACCCGATCACCACGCCCGGCCAGGCGCCTTTCGGCGCAAACATGGGGTTTCGCCGCGAGGTATTCGAACGCGTCGGACGCTTCGACACCACCCGCGGCCGCAAGGGCAAGGTGCTGGCCAGCGGCGAGGACGGCGAGATGTTCGAGCGCATCCTGGGGGCCGGCTTCAAGGTCGTTTTCCTGGGGGCCTCGCGGGTCCACCACAAGGTGGAAAGCTTTCGCCTGACCAAGCGGTATTTCCGCCGCTGGCGCTTCCAGACCAGCCGCAATATCGCCCAGAGCCGGGGGCTGACCGGGGCGCGACGGCTGTTCAACATTCCCCTGTTCGTGTTCCCGCAATTCCTGCGCGCGGTGGGGCGGATGATCTGGGGCCACCTGACGCAGCCCGGCGACGAAGCCTTCAACCGCGAGATCGTGGTGTTCCATTTCCTCGGCCTGATGCAGGGCCTGTTCCGTTCCCGCTGAGCCATGACCGACGGACTCACGATCCTGATCTGCACCCACAACCGCGCCGACCTGCTGGAGCGGGTGCTGGATTCGATCAATGCAGCCCGGCGGCCGGCGATGCCAGTAGGGATCATGGTGGCCGCCAACGCGTGTACGGACGACACGGTGTCGCGCATGCGGGCCTACCAGGCACGCCAGGCGGAAGCGGGCTGGCTGCCGTTGCAACTGATCGAGGTGCCGACACCTGGCAAGTCCCACGCTCTCAACCGGGCGATACCTGAAATCGAAACCACGCTCACGGCTTTTGTCGATGACGACCATCGCATCGACGAGCACTATCTGGTGGCCATCGAACAGGCCGCGCAGGCCTGGCCGGATGCCGGGCTGTATTGCGGACGCATCCTGCCCGACTGGGACGGCAGCGAGCCTGCCTGGGTGCACGACGAAGGTCCCTACCGCATCTATCCCCTGCCGGTGCCGCGCTTCGACCAGGGCGAGCGCCCCCGGGCGATTACGGCGGAGGAAGGCCCGATCCCCGGCGGCGGCAACCTGGTGGTGAGGCGCGCGGTATTTTCGCTGGCCGGCGAATTCTCGACCGAACTGGGACCGCACGGCCACGACCTGGGCGGCGGCGAAGACAGCGAATACGTGCTGCGTGCGCTGGCGCGTGGCGCCGGCTGCCAGTATGTGCCCGGAATCGTGCAATACCACTATGTCGACACAGAGCGCTTGCGTCTGGGGTACCTGCTGAGGAAAAGCTTCCAGCGCACCCGCTCCACCTCGCGCATCCACGGCACCGGCCGGGTACCGTTGTATATGTGGCGCAAGCTGGCGGAATATGCCTGGCACAGCACCTTCAGCCTGTCGTGGAGCAAGCGCCGCTTCTATTGGGTTCGCACGGCGGCTGCGCTCGGCGAAATCCGCGGGCGCAATGAATCGGGACATCGCCACAAGAACCTGAAGCTGCCCCCCGATGCCGGCATGCTGCGTATCGAGGTCGTGGCGATTCTGACGGTCGCCTGCGGCTTGATCGCCTGGTTCGCCAGCGGCGCGGCCAAGTGGGCCGGCCTGCTGCCGGCTCTGGGTGTTGCGGGGGTGGGGGCTGCGGTACTGCTCGTGAAGTCGCTTGCCAACTTCTCGCAGACCGGGCCGCGGATCCGCGAGGAAATCCTCACGCACTACCGCCGCTACACGCTGTACGCGCTGGCGCGGCTGACGGCCTGGGCATTCATCATCATGCTGTTTACCGGCGGCGCCGGCGTGCTGCTGTATTTCATGCTGACGACGACGCAGCAGGCCGCATGGTCGCCTGGCGGCGCGATACTCGCTGCGGCATTGGGCATCGTCTGGTCGTTCGCGCTCCAGTTCGCCACCAAGCTGCGGTTCAATCCCGGCTTGCTGGTGGCCTCGATGCATTACCGCATGAGCCGACTTCATGGCCTGTGGAACTGGGTGACGCCCGAGCGCATTGTCTGGCTGCACACGCTGTGGGTAGGCGGAAGCCTGCTGCTGTTTTTGGCCGCAACCTGGCAGCTGGCGCAGGAAAACCGGCTGGGGGATCTGATTGCGCTATGGTCTGCCACGCTTTTCATTGCCGGTACGGTGGCCTGGGTCGCGTGGGAACCGGAGGCACGTCCGCCCCGGACGCTGCGACCGCCTCGGGCGGACGTCTCCCCCAACATTCTCATGATCGGCTCCGACACGCTGCGTGCCGACCGCCTCGGCGCCATGGGCTACCGCCGTACGCTGACGCCGCATCTCGACCGGCTTGCGACCCAGGGGGCGCTGTTCTCGAACTGTTACGTACCGTGCGCGCGGACGGCCCCCAGCCTCATTTCGCTGCTCACCGGTACCTGGCCGCATACCCACGGCATCCGTGATAATTTCGTTCCGCACGAGGATGCCCGCCTCAAGGTGCACACCCTGCCGCTTTGGCTGAAGACGCTGGGCTATCGTACGGCGGCGCTGTCGGACTGGTGCGGCGCTGACATGGGGAAGTTCTCCTTTGGCTTCGACTATACGGACCTGCCGGAGGACCAGTGGAACCTCAAGTACCTGATCCGCCAGGGCCCGAAGGATCTGCGCCTGTATCTGTCACTGTTCATCCACAACCGGCTGGGACGCCTGCTGCTGCCCGAGCTTTACTACCTGGGCGGCGTGCCGCTCACACGGCCGATCGGGAAGCGTGCACGCCGGCTGGTCTCGCGCCTGGCGGCCGAGGACACCCCGTTTTTCCTCAATGTGTTCTACTCCACCACGCACCCACCGTTCGCGTCGGAGTGGCCGTGGTATGTACGGTTCGCCGACCCGGACTACCGCGGCGAATCGAAGTTCGCCATGGCACGCCTCACCGACCCCTTCGAAATCCTGCGCCGCCAGGGCGCACCCCGTGAGGAATTCGATCTCGACCAGATCATCGACCTTTACGATGGCTGCGTGGCCGAGTTCGATGACGAGGTCGGCAAAATGCTCGCCCATCTCGATGCCTGCGGGCTCGCCGACAATACGATCGTCGTGGTCTACTCGGACCATGGGATGGAGTTCTTCGAACATGACACCTGGGGACAGGGCAATTCCGCAGTGGGCGAAGCCAGCCCGCGGATTCCGCTGGTGATTCGCGACCCTCGCCTGCCTGGACGCGGCCGCATCGATGCCGTCGTTCGCTCCATCGATCTTGCCCCCACCTTACTCGAACTGGTCGGCACGCCACCTGCAGACGGCATGGATGGGGTATCGCTGGTCGACTGCCTGGCTGGCAAGGACTGCCCGGAACTCGATGCCTTCAATGAAACCGGTATCTGGATCACCGACATCCCCGGATTGCCCGAATCGCACCTGCGCTACCCGGACCTGCTGGAGCTTATCGACGTACCGGACCGCGAGGGTGGAACGCTCGGAATCAAGGGCAAGTATTGCCCCCGTATCATGGCCGCAAAGGACCGGATGATTCGCCATGGACGATGGAAGCTGGTGTATCAGCCGCTGGAAGACGGCCACCAGCTGCATCTGTTCGACCTGAAGACCGATCCCCTGTGCCTGCATGACATCGCCGAACAGCACGCCTCGGTCACCGCCGACCTGTGGACACGTCTGCAGGGTTTTCTCGGCCTGTCCTCAAATCATTCGTAGGCGGGCCGCCACGTTGCCCTTCAGCCATCGTCAGTCTGGGCAGAAGCGGCAATAGGGGTTGGTCGGGGAACCGATTTTCGAGTCTGTCGCAGGTTCTTGGGACACAGTCGGCGCCGCGTCGCCAATCCCGGCAGGCGCGTCAGTCGGTGCCGTCTCGGCCGGCGCCGCGGATGGGAGGGCTTCCGCCTTCGGGCTTGAAGCAGAGGCATCTACCGGGCCAGGCTGGATGGGCTCCGGATAGGGCAGCTTGCCGCCCAGTTCCGTATAGCGGCGCTGCAAGCTTCGCACATCAGGGTTGTAACGGAGCCCTTCCATGATCGTCTCCAGTGCCTTCTGTTGCTGCCGGGTACTGCTGTAGTAATCCGCCAGCACATTGTAGGCCTTGACCTGGCGAGGGTTGAGCTCGATCGCCTTGTTCATGTCGGCCACGGCTTCGCCATGCCGCCCCATCAATGAGTGGACCAAGCCACGATTCTGGTAGACCTCCGGCATCAGGCTATAGCCCGGGTCGGCGTGCGTGACCATGTACTCCAGGTTATCCATGGCACTGTTCAGATTGAAATTCTTCTCCTGCGCGCCGCGCGAACGGTAATAGCGGTTGATGAAATTGAGGGCGAAACAATAATGGTGCGTATGTACGAAATCCTTGCCCAGCGTGCCTTCCCACTGCCGGTAGTCCGCACTGCCAATACGCGATATCAACTTGGCCTTGCAGTAGGGCGGCAGGTTGTTGAACTCCGCTTCGCTCGGCCGGTGGGGTTCGGCCGCATGTACCCGTACAAAGAACAAGGCCAGCACGATGATCCAAACAGGATTTCGGTAACTCATTTCGCTTTCCTTACAGACAATATCCGTTCCGTTGCCCGCGCCACTTGCTCCCAGGCAAATTGCTCCGCCACTCTTTGCAATCCGGCTGCGCCCAGCCGATTGCGCAGTCCGTTGTCATCCAGCAACCGGCGCAAGCCATCGACGACCGCTTCGAAGGTCTTGCCGTCGACGCGCAGGCCAGTCTCACCGTGCAGGACCGCCGAGCCGGTACCGCCATCCGTACCGGCCAGACTCGGTTTTCCGCAAGCGGCCGCCTCGATGAACACCATGCCGAAACCTTCGTTGTCGCCGTTGATCTCGCGATTGGGCATGGCAAAAACATCGCAGGCATTCATCCAGCGGGGAAGGTCGTTATCGCTCACCGCGCCGATCCTGTGAGCAACGCCCTGCAGATTATGTTCCCGTATCAACGCATCGAGATACCCGGCATCTTCGCCGATCCCGGCAATGACATAGCGAACCGGCAAGCCCTCGGCGCGCAAGCGGGCCACCGCGCGGATCATCTGGTCGAAACCCTTGCGGCGCGACAGGCGCCCCACCGAGAAAACAAGTCGCTCGGTGATGTGAATCCCCAGGCTCTCGCGCAAACCGGTGGTGTCGAGGCCCGGCCGGAATACCGAGACGTCCACGCCCGGATAAACGATCGCGATGCGTGCCGGATCGAGGCCCATTTGCAGCAGGGTTGCGCGAGTGTGTTCGCTGTTGGCGACGACGCGGTCAGCCTGGCGCAGGGCAAAGCGCATGGCCTGGAATTTCCGGCCGCGCCCCCAGGTGGTGAGTTCCTCGCCGTGGGCATAGAGCACCACGGGCCGCAAGGTGAGCCGGGCGACCGCCCACGCGACCAGGCCTTCCGGCAGCGCGCGAAAGGCGTGAATCGCGTCGAAGCGGTGGGTGAGCGTCAACGTCAGCGACTTGAAGAAGAAACGCGCATACATCGCCAGCGATTCCGGGCGCAGCCAGGGCACGCGTGTGAGATTCAGGCGGTGCACGGTATTGGGGTGGACGGCGTCGACGTCCGCCGCGTCCGGCACGGCCGCCGTGACGATGTGGATTTCCTTGCCCCCCAGCCGCTTGTAGACTTCGGCCGCCCACACGGCCGTGCCGCCCTTGGTCGGGAGAAAAAGCTCGGTGAGGACGAGCAAGCGGTTCACGTCGCTCCTTTCAGCATGGACAGGACTTCGCGCAGGCTTTGCCAGCCGGGCCGCGCGGCCAGATTGGGCAGGACGGCACGGGCCGCCGCCACGCGCTCTCCGCTGCGATTCAGCGCGCAGCCGAGATTGTAGCGAGCGCTCGCCATGCGCGCCGCCACGCCCTGCCGGACGGGCGCCGGACAATGCACCGTTCGCCGCGCAAGGTCGGTGAGCGTGCGCACGTTCTCGCGTTGCGCCGCGACAGGATCGCGGCGCGTGGCGCTGCCGCCATGGATGACGTACACGCCCAGGCTGCGGCACACCACGCCGACGCGCCGGCTTCCGGCGATAAGGCGCGTGAGGAAATGCACATCCTCGCAGACCTTGAAGCCGGTGGGATATCCACCCAGTTCGGCGAAGCGCGAACGCGGTACCGACAGGGTATGCGTGTCGCCAAAATGGTCGGCGACGAAGGCCGCGATCTCGCCAGGCGTTTCCATCACCACGCGCGCGGCGCCGGCGGCCTTGCCGAGCATCATGCGCCCGGATTCGTGCTGGGCCATCGAGGTGCCGATCAGGCGGCCCACGTCATCGCGGTATTCGTAGTCACCCGTCAGACAATCGAGTGCCGCATCTTCGGCGATCCATTCGGCGTGCCATTTCAGGCGATCCGGGGCGTACCAGTCGTCGGCATCGAGAAAGGCGAGCCAGTCACCGCAGGCGGCCGCGGCACCGGCGTTGCGTGCCACCGACACACCCTGGTTGGGCTGCCGGAGCAGGTGCACGGCCTCGCCGTAACCCGCCGCCACCTCGGACGTGGCATCGGTCGAGCCATCGTCCACCACAATGATCTCGTGCGCCGGCCAGCTTTGCGCGCGCACCGAATCGATGGCACGCGCCAGCGTGGCGGCACTGTTGAATGCGGGAATGATGACCGAGAAGCGTGGCGTCACGGCTGCCTCCCCAGCAGCGCGAGCGGCCATGCCAGCCCGGCAAGCCGCGCCACGCGTCGAAAGCGCGGGATCTCGTCGAGGCGGGCGTGCCACGCGGCCAGCCGCGGCCGCAGCCGCGTTTCGATCCAGGCGGGATCGCGCGCGCGGATCGCATCGGCGAGTTCCAGCGGGGAACCGAAGCGGAGATCGGGGCACGCCGCCAGCGCGCCCGAGAGCGCCGCCTCAAGCGCCGCAAGGCTGGCCTCGCCCGACTTCAGGAAGTTGACACGATGGGTTTCCACCAGGCACGCGCGACCCTGCCGGGTGCGCGCCAGCAGGCCATCGACCAGCCGCTGCGGGCCATGCCCGAGATCCGGCTCGAAATAGACATCGCGAACCAGATAGGTTTGACCCGAAAGCGAGCGCTCACCTGCCAGGATGGTTCGATCCACGCACCCCGGTTCGCCCGTTGCCGTGCGGCAGGTGGCGCGATGCCCGGGGGAGATGACGGTATCGATTCCAGCATTCGCCCAGGCCGCCTCGACCGCATCGTTCCACACGAACGTGGTGGCGACGGCGACCCGGGGAACGCTGCCGAAAATCGTTTGCCAAGTGGCGATTTCGGCTTCGATCGCCTGACGGATGTCTGCGTCCGCCAGCGCGCGCGCGGGCAAGCCCGACGCATCGACCCAGCGGCTTTGTAGCGGCGAAGGCAATCCCTCGGTGGCTGCGGGCGCGGGCGCGGTCAGCCAGGCGCGCACCCCCGGTTCGGCCTGGGCGGCGGCCAGCACGGCGGCGGGCCAGTAGTGGCACTGGCCATGCAGCTGCGCGGCGAACACGCCGGCGCCCACGCCGTCGAGCATGGCGCTGCGCACGGCATCGAAACGGGAATCGGACAGCGGCAGCGCATGGTAGGCACGGCAATCGCCGGCGGCGATGCGTGGGCCGTCGGGCACCTCCAGGATCACGCCCAGGGTCATGACAGCCGGCCGGCCGCTGCGATCCTGCACGCGCCGCAGCAGCGCGGCGAGGCGGCGCAGCGCATCCGCCTGCCCGAGGGGCCCGGCGCCCCAGTCATCGCTTTCGATCGCCAGGACAGGATGACGCAGCACGGGCTCGCGCCAGCGGGCGCGCAGCGGGCGGGCGAAGGCCAAAAGGATGACGGCCCAGAACACAAGGAGCGCGCCAATAGCGAGGACTAACATCGCCACAGATGGGCTCCGGTGACTCGCCCGGGGCTGGGTGCTGAAGAACGCCCCGGCAATCCAGTACCATGCCGGCGGGTCATCAATACCCCATCCGCCCGGCCACGTCGGCCACCTTCGGCAACACGCGCTCGATGCGGTCGCGGTTGCGGCCATCCTTCCATTTGTCGAGGCGGATTTCGGAGAAGGCGTTGTAGGGAATGTCCAGCACTTGCGCGCAGTGCTGCTGCAACCGGCGGTCGAAGGTCAGCCCGCAACCTTCGAACACGCCTTGAAACGTGGCCACGGGATCGCGCAGAAAATCCTCGTAGAACACCTCGACCCACTGCCCGGCGGGGATGCCCGGCTTCGCATCGAGGATGGCGGCATTGATCGCGTGGTACTGGAATGCGGCAACGTCCTCAACGGAAGCATTCACATAATCGCGCCAGCCCTCGGCAAGGAAGAAACACCACTGCCGCAGGCGGCCGTTGTCGACGCGCACTTCGGCCGGCAAGGCGCCCGACCAGGTAGCGAATTCGTCGGGCTTGGCCCAGCCCTCGATGAGCGAATTCAGATTGTCCCCCGGGCTGCGCTTGACGAAGACGAACACGGCGTCGGGAAACAGCGCGTGCAGATAGGGCACGCACAGGCCGTTCTGGTTGTTCTTGTCGACCCAGCGAGCGTGGCCGGTATGGCTGTAGAAATAGCGGCTGACCGTGTCGCGGTCGGCCGCGCTGGCGTCCGCCGCATCCAGCGCATGCGTGTCCCAATGCTTGTCCGCCAGCGGGTGCAGCGCCATCCAGTCGTCGTGGGTTTCGCGCTGCAGGCTGCCGATTTCTCGCGACTGCGAGAGCGTCTTGTAGACGAGGGTCGTGCCGGCGCGCGAGCAGCCGACCACGATGATGGGACGTTCGGCAGGCGCACGGGTGAGCGCCCACTGCGCGCTGCGCGCGCTGCGCTGCAATCGGGCCGCATGCCAGGCCAGGGTCTTACTGACTTTTTGCAGGAATTCGCTCAACGTGGACGGCTTTCTGAGATTATGGCAATGCTTGGCGGCTTTGTCGGAGTGGCTTCGGAGGCGGCGACAAGCTCGTTATCATTTCATTATCCCGCATCACGCAGACACCTCACACCATGGATGGCATTTTCGGTTGGATGGGCGACCACGACGCCCATCAGGATCTGATTCGACAGATGGGGGGCGCAGCCTGCCTTTCTCCGGAAGCCATACTGCAGGAGCACAGCAGCCAGCTGCTGGGCGTGGCGTCGTGCTCGCGTTTCGGCAAGGCCGGCATTCACACGGAAAACGGCTTGGCGGCCGCGCTCCACGGCCGTCCGCGCTTTCTCGACGCCGACCTCGCCTCGCTCGCACGCGATCGGGGCACTGCGGCGGCGGCGGCCCACGGCTGGCTGCGGCACGGCGACAGGCTGCCACGCATGATGGAAGGCAGCTTCGCGCTGGTCGTGCTCGAACCACTCAAGAAGCGGGCGTTTCTCGCACTCGACCGCATGGGCGTGGAGCGGCTATGCTACGCTGAAAGCAGTGGTCATCTGGTATTCGGCACCAGCATCCAGAGTGTGGCGGCTCACCCGCGCGTCGGCCGCCACGTCGACGCGCAAGCCATTTACGATTATCTTTACTTCCACACCATCCCGGCACCGCGCAGCCTGTATCGAGGTGTGCACAAGCTGTTGCCAGGACAATGGGTGGCACTGCAGAACGGCCGGATCGACAGCGGATTCTACTGGCACGCCGATTACACGCCGGCAGCGCCCGGCTTCGATGCCATGCGTGCGGAGTTCCGCGACCTGCTCGACCAGGCCGTACGCGATACGGATGCCCCATCCACTGCCGCCTTCCTCTCGGGCGGGACCGACAGTTCCACCGTGGTCGGCGCGCTCACCGCCACGCGCGGCTCGGCCGTAGACACCTTCTCGATCGGATTCGATGCCACCGGCTTCGACGAAATGGAATTCGCACGCTGCGCGGCCGAACGCTATGCCAGCCGCATGCACGAGTATTACCTCAAGCCGGCCGATATCGTCACCGCGGTCCCCGTTATCGCGACTGCCTACGACGAGCCTTTCGGAAACGAGTCGGCGGTGCCCACCTACTTCTGCGCCCGCAACGCGCGCGAGGCCGGGTTCGGGCACATGCTGGCGGGCGATGGTGGCGACGAGATCTTCGGCGGCAATGCGCGCTATGCCAAGCAAGGCCTGTTCGAGGCCTACGACCGCATTCCCGTCCTGCTGCGCCGTGCCGTGGTCGAGCCGGTAGCACATCTGCCTGCGTTGTCGAGGCGCTTCCCGCTATCCAAGCTGAAAAGCTACATCACCCAGGCGAAGGTTGGCCTGCCCCTGCGGCTGGAGACCTACAACTTCCTGCACCGCACGCCGCTTGACCAGATCTTCACCGCGGACTTCATGAGTGACGTCGACCCCTCGTGTACCGATGCCGCCCTCACGGAAGCCTACACACGCACCGCGTCGGATCACTACATCAACCGCATGATGCATCTGGACCTGAAGTTCACCCTGGCCGACAACGACCTGCGCAAGGTGGGCACCATGACCGAAGCGGCCGGCATCGAAGTGCGTTACCCGTTGCTCGACGATCGCCTGGTGACGTTCGCCAACCACCTGCCAGTCGATTACAAGGTACGCGGGCAAGCGCTGCGCTGGTTCTTCAAGGAAGCACTGCGCGATCTCCTTCCGGAAAAGATCATCAACAAGTCGAAGCACGGTTTCGGCCTGCCTTTCGGCGTCTGGAGCAACCAGCATGCGCCACTCGGCGAACTGGTCGGCGACAGTCTGTCGGACTTCAAGCGGCGCGGCTGGATCCAGCCAGCCTACCTCGACCACATGCTGACCATGTCACGCGGGCCGCACGCGAGTTATTACGGCGTGATGATCTGGGTGACGATGATGCTGGAGCGGTGGCTGCAGGCACACGGACACTGATTTTGCCATCCGTCAGCCTGGGCGATTGTTGAGACGCGCACGGGCGCGGCTCAACAGACATGGGCCGATCATCCCGGGCCGCGCCGAGCGGCCCCGCCATTTGCGCGTTTCCCCGCCTGAAACGCCGGCAGCGGCGCGGCCCTCGCCTCGTCAACGGACGAGCGCCCCATCACCCCAGAAAACTTGGCGGTGAGTACGAGAATGATCATCAGGTGATACGGCAGGTCAAAGTAGCCCATCCCGAGGAATGCGCCGCCCGCTGCGTAGCCAATGAGGCTGACCTGGATCATCGCCGCTAGATCGGACGCCCATTTCTTCTCGGGATCCTTCTTGCAGCGCTTGATGATCTGCTGCGCCCGTATCCATGCCAGCGCGCCCAGCAGCACGAACAGGCCGAACCCGATGAAGCCGTGCTCGCCCATCACCTCGAAGTAGATGCTGTGCACGTCGCGCACGTTGAAGGGGTCGGGTGCATATTGGCGGAAAACCGGTGTAATCCACATCTCGAATCCACCGCCGGTCACACGGTCCTTCGCCACGTTGAATGCAGTATGCCAGGCGTTGATGCGTCCCATGGCCGACTGGTCTTCCTGATAGGTCTTGATCGTACCCATGCGGTCGTACCATTCCTGCGGCATGACCGCCGCCAGAATCGACACGGCAGCCGCCATGTAGAAGGCGGTGACGAACTTGTGGCGGCTCTTGAACCAGAGGAAGAGTCCCATTGCCGCCATGGCGACCAAGCCGCCGCGCGACTGCGTGCCGATTGCGGCGACGCCGGTCAGGACCATCGCCCCCGCGAGCCCGAACTTCATCCACCGGCGAGCCTCCTGCAGGTGCAGGTAGCGGATCAGGGGAATTACCATCACCATGGCCAGTGCAATCTCGTTGTTGCCTCCAATGAACGTGCCGGCCGGCCCCTGCACCCGATACGCCCCGCCATTCACGATCGTGAAGATGCCCCCTTTCACGCCGTAGAACCCGATCGACAACGCGATCACCCAGATGAGCCAGTGCAGGTGTCGGCGCTCCTTGCAGATGAGGACCGTCAGCACGATCATCAACTGGATCTTCCACACCTTGTCCCACTGGAACCAGGCCCAGGCCTGGTTGAATGCGAAGACAGTGGTGAGCAGCATCCAGGCCACGAATGCCAGAAGTACCACGACCTCGCGTGACCAGATCATTTCCTTTTTCTCGCGCGAAAAGAAGAAGGACACGATGGTGACCAGGCCGACGATCATGGCAAAGGGGAAATCGTAGGCGAAGCCCCACGCGAGCCGGTGCGGGTTCATGTAGCCGAGCCACGACCACAGCAGGATGCCGACCCACGGCCGCCGGAAGATGAATGGGATCAAGCCGAAGATGACGGCGGTGACGAAGAGGTCCCTCATGCGCGCGGCTCCGCTGCCATGTCCCGGCTGAACCAGCGGATCCGCCGCGGCAGGGCGACGTCGCGCAGCATCCCCACCGCCAGGTCCGCGTCCAGTTTCTTCTCGTGGCGCAGCCCGCGGTCCTTGACCTGATACAGCCGCCCCCTGCCCGGTTGCGCAACGCCGAGCGGCTCGCCTCGGGCGATGCGCGCGACGGCCTCGGCGTAGACCTCGGCGCTGTCCTGCACCGCGCGCCAGAACAGCACCAGTTCGGTGTCGCCCGCGCCGACTTCCGGACTGATGTGCGCGATGAGACGGCCAGTGTCGATGCCGGCGTCAATGTAGTGCAGCGTGCAGCCAACCTTGTCCGGTTCGTTGTTGTAGAGCGCCCAGAAGGTGCAGTCGGCGCCGCGATATTCCGGCGACAGGCCGCCGTGCAGGTTGACAATGCCGAGGCGACCCTCGTCGAGCAGTTCGCCACGGATGAGCGAGGTACCGAACACGCAGATGAGATCTGGCTTGAGTTCGCGCGCGAGACGCACGACGTCAGGATGATTGATGTGGGGCACTTCGCGCACCAGCTCCGGATGGTCGAGGCGCGGCTCAGCGTCCGGAAAGAAGAACTTCGCCTCGGGATTGCCGGTATAGCGACGGCGGTCGCGCAGCCAGCGCCAGACCTTGCGCAACAGATTGGCGGGGCGAAGCTTCCTCAGGGTCTTGCCCAGGCGCCAGTCGCCACCGGTTTCCTGCACGATGGCCTCCACCTCGCCGGCGCGGCACAGCGCATTGGCGACATACAGGTGGCGCGCGCTGCGCCCGCACAAAACCATCAGCCGCGGCCGGCTCATCGTGTCAGCCCCTTCGCCGCCGCCGGCAGCGGCGGTACAGCCACGTTCGCCATGTCCATCATCAACGCATCGGCAAAGAACTTGGCCGCCCAGTTGGGGAATTCGAAGCGCGAATAGGCGCCCCAGATCGGCGCCGAACCGGGGATGGCGCCACGCACGATGGCGTCGTCCTCTTCCAACCGCTGCGTCCGTTTGACGTAGGCAATCGCGCGCCAGGCCGCGTCGTGGCAGGACTTGTCGCCAGTGACCTGCGCCAGGCGCAGCCAGCAAAGAGCCATCTGCGCCACGCCGGTGACGCAGGCGTAGGAGGCGGTGGGCGCCCAGCCGTCGTCGTAGGTGCCGGCGAGCCAGCCATCGCTACGCTGCTGCGCCATCAATCCGTGCGCGGCTTTTTCCGCCGCCGCGAGATAGCGTTCGTCGCCCAGCAACACGGCCACTTCGATGAAGCCGCGGATGGCGTAGGCGATGGTGTGGGTGAAGGGATGCCGGCCCGGCAGGAAGGCATTGGTGGCGAACCAGCCGCTCGGCGTCTGCCGGGTCAGCGCCCAGTCGAGATTGCGGCGCGCGGCCGCGACGAAGTCCGGCTCGTTCGCGACCACGCCCATCGCTGCCAGCGCCCAGATCGCGCGCGTGTTGTAGACGTGCGGCACGCCGTTATGCTCGAAGCGTCGGTAGCAGCCGTCGGCGTCCTGCTGCGCGGCGAGCCAGCGCCCGGCGCGTACGCCGGCTTCGAGACAGTCCTGGCGACCGAGCGAGGTGTAGCCCGCCACCAGCCCGTGCATGATCTGACCCTGGTTGAAGATCACCGGATGGCTGCCGGCCTCGCCGAAGTGTCCCGGGAAGGCACCGTCCGCCGCCTGCAGCGAGAGCTCCCAGTCGATCATCTTCTGCGCGCGTTGCACCAGTTCGGGCCGGTCGAGATACTGCGCCGCGGCGATGAAGGTCTCGATGATGTAGCCGGTGGTTTCCGGATAGCCTGGCAGCCAGCCATCCTCGAAGCTCCATCCGGCGGCGACGCCGCCGGCGTCGGGCTTGCCGTAGCGAACGTCCTGCGCCCGGCACAGCCAGTCGATGGCGGCACGCAGGTGAGTGCGGTGGTCCTGCTCGGGCTGGCGCGCGGCGCCCGCCATGTCCTGGAGCACGAGGCGCAGGTTGCGGCCCTGCCAGGGTTTGTAACGCAAGGGCAGCTGGAGAAGTGCGGAAGGTTTCATGCTCGAATCATTGCTGTAAATTCACGCCGCCGCCTGTTTCAGCGCGTCGGCAAGGGGAACATGGCTCACGACATAACGGTGCTTGCCGGAGGCCTCGGGCGGGATGTCGTCGAGAAGGCGCAGCTCCACCGCCAGCGTATCGCCGAGGCGGGCGCGCAGGCCCGAAACGACCGCCTGGCGCGCGGCGTCTTTCCAGGCTGCATCGGGCACGACCAAGACCTCCATGCGCTCGACCGTATGCTGGATGCACTTGAACTGCGCGATGCCCGGCACCGCACGCAATACGTAGATCACCGCCAGCGCGTGCATCAGGCGGCCGTCGGCCGCCACCACGAAATCGGTCTGGCGCCCGCTGACCTCGGCGATCACGTGCAGCCCCTGGCCGCCCATTGCGGGTTCCATCGACATGCGCAGAACGTCGCCGGTGCGATAGCGGATGAAGGGCTGCGCCGCCGACGTCAGGCCGGTGATTACCGCCTCGCCCGCCTCGCCGGGTGCGACAGGATTGCCATCGGGATCGAGCACCTCGACGACATGACTTTCGCTCATCAGCAACATCTGCCCGCCCGGCGCCTCGTGCGCGGTGAAGCCGATGTCACGACTGCCGAACTCGTTCGCCACCGGCACGCCGAACACGCGGCCGATGAGCTCGCGCTGGTGCGAATAGAGCGGCTCGCCGGTGGTGCAGACCACGCGCAGGGCCGCCAGGTGAAGCGCGCGGCCACGCGCGTCGGCGTGCGCCGCCAGCAGCGCGACACTGGACGCATAGCCGTACAGGCATTTCGGCTGCCACGCCACGAGGGCGTCGAGATAGGCATCCATGCGTTCGGGCGACATGGCGAAGGCATTCAGCACCATCTGGTTCACCAGACGGTCGCGCAGGGTCTTGATGCGGTCGGTCTTGTTGAGCTCGACCGGTGCGCCCCACAGGTAGGTCTCGCGTTCGCCCGGCGCCACGCCCCACCAGCGCCGTGCGCGCATGCGTCCCGCGGCATCGGAGGCCTGGCGCTCGCGGCCGAAGTGGAAGATCAGCGGTTCGCCGCTGGAGCCGCCCGTGGTATAGGGGAAGACGCCGCCCGGCACGCCACGCCACACCAGGTGCTCGGCGTTTTCGCGTGCGTCGCGTTTGGTCATGGTGGGCAGGCGGGCAAGGTCCGCGAGCGTGACGGCGCCGTCACGCAGCGTCGCTTCCAGCCCGGCGGCGCGCAGGCGTTCGGCGTGCCAGGGACTGTGCGCCAGCGCCGTTTGCAGCAGGCGGTTGAGACGCCCGGTCTGGTATGCCTCCAGCTCCGCGCGCGACAGCCATTGCGTGCGTTCGATCTCGGCGAGCATGGCGAAGGTCGGGCGGCGCATGGCCGCTTCCTGCATCCGGTAGACGCCGCGCGCGATCCAGGCGGGCAGGCTCATGCGCGCCCTCCGGCCACCGCCTTGAAGCGCGCCAGCAGCTCGTCGCACAGGCTTGCCACGGCGGGTGCGATGTCGGGCGGGCTGCGGTGCTTCACCGAACGCGCGTGGATGCGTCCGGCGATCGCCGGGCCAAAGCCGGCGAGCCCCAGGAAGGCATAGACGGCCGCCCCTTCCCGCTCGGGTGCCTGCACCAGGTCCTCATAGAACACGACACGCACGCGTGGATCGGCGGCGAGACCCTGTTCGAAATACAGCACGTTGCGATAGAACCACATGATGGCAGCCCCCTCGGCTTCACTCGCATCCGGCCGGTAGAGTGCCGCGAGCAACTCGCGCGTCGCGGGCGACATGCCGCGCCCGCGCCAGTCTTCGGCGTCGCCGTTTGCCAGGCGTCGCCATTGCGGAACGAAATTCGGGAAGGAGCGGACCGCCGACCGGGCACTGTCCCGCCAGTCGCGTACCAGCCACAAGGTTCGCGCCGGCGCGAAGTCGTCCATCAGGACACGGATGCGGTCCAGCTCGCACAACGCCTTGATGACGAATACCCGCGCCGGGCTCGTGTCCACCAGCCCGCGAATCACCGCTTCGCCGCGCATCTCGTACACGTCGAATGCGCGTGGATCGGTCTCGTGAAACACCTGCGTGTCGGCGCTGGCATCGAGCACGTCCATCAGGAGGTTGGTGCCGGAACGCTGCATGCCCGCAACGAAGACATGCAGCGACACCGGCCGCGGACGCAGACGCTGGCGCACGAGCTTGCCGTATCGCCACGCCGCGCGGCGCAGCCGCATCGTCAGGCTGCGCGCGTCGTGGCCGGTGGCAGAGGGGCGCGTACTCATCGGCGTACAGGCACCGTGTCTCCGGCGCCGACGTGCGATGCCTCCTGCAGCAAGTCGCCATAAGCACACAGCAGCTGCGCGATGCGCGCGTCCCACTGGTTGGCGCGCGCGTAATCGAGGATCGCGGCACGATCCCACTGCGTATCGAGCGCCGCGTCGAGTGCCTGGCGCAGGGCCCCCGCATCGCCGAAGGGCACGATGCGCCCCAACTCGGGGCGACACACCACTTCGGCGTTGCCGCCGACGTCGGTGGTCACCACCGGCAGGCCGCAGGCCATCGCTTCGAGAAAGACGTTCGCCCAGCCCTCGTTGCGGGTGGCGAGCACGAACACGTCGGCGGCGGACAGCGGGGTCTTCAATTGGTCCGGCGGCAGTGCGCCGAGAAAGTGCACGCGCCCGGCAAGCCCGAGCCGCGCCATCTGGGCGTCGAGTTCGGCACGGTTGTCACCCTCGGGGCTGGCACCGCCGACGACGACGTAGTGCAGATGCGGATGACGTTCGATGAGTGCCGGCAGGCAATCGATGACCCGGTGCATGCCCTTGCGCTCGACCAGTGCACCGACCGAGACGAGCACCTGTGCATTCTGCGGCACGCCGATGTGGCGGCGCGCGGCGGCGCGATCGACTGGATAAAAGCGGGCGACGTCGACGCCGTTGCCGACGACCTCGGTACGCTCGGCGTCGACGCCGAGCGCCAGCGCCAGCCGGCGCAGCGAATCGGACACCGAAAACACGCGGTCCGCTGCCTTGAGCGTAAGCGCCAGGCGCGGCCGCAGCGCCGGGTTCCGGCTATGCGGCACTTCGGTGCCGCGCAGGGTGATCGTCACCGGCAGGCGCAGCCAGCGGCCGAGCCGCACCGCAGCCTCGCCATCGGGATAGGCGAAGTGCGCATCGATCAGGCGCGCGCCCTGCGCCTTCAAGCGCCGCAGCAGAAGATAGCCCGACAGCGCCATCGACCAACCGTCGAGCTGCCGCAACAGTCCGGGCAGCGCGAGATAACGCGGATGGTAGACGCGGATGCCCTGCTGCATTTCCAGCGCCGGTGCCTGCGGCCTGTAACCGGGACGCCAGCGGCGGATCAGCCCCTGGCCGGGAAACCACGGCTGCGGCGAGACGACCGCAAGCGGACGGTGGCGCGCGACGCGGAACATGCGCTCGCGAATGAAAAGGCCCGCGCCTGGCCGGACGGCACTCGGGAAAAGCGCGCTGAACACGACCAGGTCGATGCGTCCGGAAACGGTGTCCGATTCAGCCAAGCACGGCCTCCATTCCAGCGGGAACGAGGCTGCCATAGACATCGCGGTAGCGCGCCACGCTGGCAGCCCAGTTGCGCTCGGTCTCGACGAAGCGGCGACCGGCCTGCTTCAGTGCGTCCCAGCCCTGCTCGTCTTGCAGCAGACTCACCACCTTGGCCGCGAGGTCGTCGACGTCGCCTGCACGGAACAGCACGCCGGTCTTGCCGTCGTCGATGAGTTCCTTGTGCCCGCCGACGTCGGACGCGACCATCAGCCGCCCCTGCGCCATCGCCTCCAGCGGCTTGAGCGGCGTGACCAGATCGGTCAGTCGCATGGGGTGACGTGCGTACACCAGCACATCGACGAGGTCGTAGTAGCGGTTGACTTCGGCATGCGGCACACGACCGGTGAAGATCACGCGGTCCTTGAGGTCGAGCCGCATCACCTGCTGTTTCAGCGCCGCATCCTGCGGCCCGCCGCCCACCAGCAGCACCTTGACGTCGGGGATCTGCCTGACGATCGCAGGCAGTGCGGAAACGAGGAGATCCAGCCCCTCGTAGGCATAGAAGGAGCCGATGAAGCCGAGCACGCGACTGCCGCCCAGCCCGAGTTTCAGTTTCAGTTCGGGGTCGGGTTTGCCGCCCATCTCGAATTTCTCGATGTCGACCGCATTCGGAATGACGGTGATCTTGCCTGCCACGATGCCGCGCGACACGAGATCGCGGCGCAGGCCCTCGCAGATGACGGTGACGGCATCGGCGTGCCGCACGGCCCAGGTTTCGAGCGCACGCGTGAGCTTGTAGCGCAGACTGTCTTCACGCGTGCTGCCGTGATCGACCGCGGCATCTTCCCAGAACGCGCGAATTTCATAGACGACCGGGATGCCGAGCGCGCGCCCGACACGGATCGCCGGCACGGCGTCGAGCACCGGCGAATGCGCATGGATGACATCGGGCTTGAGTTCGCGCGCCAGCGGCAGCAGGCGCTTTTGGAGCGCCGCCATCACCGCGAAGGGATCGCCGCCCGGCAGCTTCGCCAGCAGACCCGTCGGCTTCGGCGTGCGGTAGAAGTGCAGGCCGTCGGCGTCCTCCTCCGCCACGGTGCAGTCCAGTTGCTTGGGACCCGAAAGATGGAAGGTCTCCCAGCCGAGCTTCCTCTGGTTGCGCAGGATCGCCGCGCTGCGGAAGGTGTAGCCGGAATGCAGCGGCAGGGTGTGGTCGAAGACGTGAAGGATTTTCATGCGGCGCGCCGCTCCGAGTCATCCATGCCCAGCACCTGGCCGAGGAAGGCATCGAACATCAGTACCGTCCACAGCACGACCGAGTAATCGCGCCGCCCGGACTGATGCGCCTCGACCACTTCGCGCAGGTAGGCGGTATCGAACAGGCCGGTCGACGCCAAGCGCTCACCCAGCACCACGCTGCGGATGGTGGCGGCGAGCGGCCCGCGGAACCAGGCTTCCAGTGGGACCGCGAAACCCATCTTCTTCCGGTACAGCACGTCGTGCGGCAGGTAGGGTTCCATCGCCTTCTTCAGCAGATACTTGCCCTCGGTGCCGCGCAGTTTGAGGTCCACCGGCAGGCCCGAGACCCAGCCCATCAGTTCGTGGTCGAGCAGCGGTTCGCGCACCTCGAGTGCGTGCGCCATGCTGGCGCGGTCGACCTTGGTGAGGATGTCACCGACAAGGTAGGTCTTCATGTCGAGATATTGCACCAGCGACAGGGGATCGTCGGTGGGCGCGACCGTGGCGTGGCGGCGCAGCACCTCGACCGCCTCGTAGCCCTGCAGCTCGCGCCGGAACGCGGGCGAGAACAGGCGCCGGCGCTGCGCGTCGGACAGCAGCGAGACGCCGTGGAAATAACCCTCGACGGTGTCGCGCGCAAGCGCCTCGAAGGTGGTCTTGGCGCGGAACACCTTCGGCGCCCAGTCGGCCTTCGGGTAGAGGCGACCGAGGGTGCCGAACAAGGGCCGGCGCAGCGCCAGCGGCAGGACCGCGCGCATGCGCTCCTCGTAGCGGAACCAGCGATAGCGGCGGTACCCCGCAAAATGCTCGTCGCCACCGTCGCCCGACAGTGCGACCTTCACGTGCTTGCGCGCCAGCTCGCACACCCGGTAGGTGGGCAGTGCGGACGAATCGGCATAGGGCTCGTCGTACACCTGCGCGAGCTTGCCGACCAGGGTGAAATCGCCGGCGGCGACCGTCTCGACGTGATGCGCGGTTCGGTAGCGATCGGCGACCTGCTGCGCGAACTCGACCTCGTTGTAGGCGGGATCGTCGAAGCCGATCGAGCAGGTGTTGACGGGCGTCGTGGACTGCGTAGCCATCATCGCCACCACCGCACTGGAATCGACACCGCCAGACAGGAAGGCGCCGAGCGGCACGTCGGCGATCATGCGCAGCCGGATCGATTCCTGCAGGCGGCGCACGAGTTCCTCGCACGCCTCGGCGTCGTCCTTCACCGCCACCGGCGTGAACGGCATGTCCCAGTATTGCTTCGGCAGTGCGCGCGGCTGGCCGCGCTTCAGGGTCAGCGTGAAACCTGGCGGCAGTTTGTAGACGCGCCGGAAAATGGTGCGCGGCTCGGGCACGTAGCCATAGGCGAAGTATTCTTCGACCGCCAGCGAATCGATGTCGCGCCGCAGGCCGGGGTGCGCCATCAGCGATTTCAGTTCGGAACCGAAGACGAAATGGCCATCGTCGAGAAATGCGTAGTAGAGCGGCTTGACGCCGAAACGGTCACGCACCACGAACAGTGTTTCGGCCTTGCGGTCCCACAGCGCGAAGGCGAACATGCCGCGAAAGCGCGCCACGCACGCCTCGCCCCACGCCTCCCAGGCGTGCACGATCACTTCGGTGTCGGAGTGCGTGCGGAAGGTATGGCCGAGCGCTTCGAGCTCCGGGACCAGTTCCTGGAAGTTGTAGATCTCGCCGTTGAACACGACGACCACCGAGCCGTCTTCGTTGAACAGCGGCTGCTGCCCGGTCGACAGGTCGATGATGGAAAGGCGGCGGTGCCCCAGGCCGACACCCGGCTCCAGGTGCAGGCCGCCCTCATCGGGACCGCGGTGGAACTGGGTCTCGTTCATGCGGTGCAGCAGCGCGCGTGAAACGTCGCTGCCGCCGCGTGTGTCAAAGATGCCGGTGATGCCGCACATACCTCTTATGAATCCCCATCTTGTCGATTTTTCCCGCCGGTCGATGAACGTCCGGCATGCGCCGCAAGCGTCTGCTCGTATACGGAGGTGTACGCCGCGGCCATCACCGGAATACTGAAGCGCTGCTCGGCGGTTTTGCGCGCGTTCCGGCCATGCCCCGTGATGCGTGCCGGCGAGTCGAGATAGTCGAGCAAGGCGCGTACCATCCCATCCAGATCCTCCGACGCAACCAACTGGCCATTGACACCGTCTTCCACCAGCTCGACATTGCCACCCACCGCCGTGGCGATAACGGGCAGTCCGCTCGCGAAGGCTTCCAGAATGGTATTGGAGATTCCCTCGTTTCGGGAAGGCAGCACGAAGACATCCAAGGCCTGCAAGATTGCCGCAATGTCGTCACGCTCGCCCGGCAACCAGGCCAAGTGCGCGAGGCCTGCACCCTGCAGCATGTCGAGGCACTCCTGGCGAACCGGCCCCTCGCCAACGATGACCAGACGTGCGCGTTCGGCACGGTCTGGCTGCTGACGCAGCATCTGGATGAAGGCACGCACCAGAAGAGGATAGTCCTTCACCGCCACCATGCGCCCCACCGAGCCGAACACGATGCTGTCCGGATGGGCGGAGTCTGGGCGCGGACCGCTGCGCGGATGAAACTTCACGCTGTCGACGCCGTTGTAGATCTGGTGCACCCTGCGCGCCGGAACGCCAATGTCGCGCCGCAGCCAGCCTTCCAGGTCGCGGCTCACCGTGATGTAGTTCGACACCAGGGGACGGGCCGCTCGGCGCAGCAGATTGTATTTCCAGTTGCGGCCATGCAGATCGAACACGTCGCGGCCATGCTCGCCATGCACCGTGGCACGGATGCCGGCCGCAGCCGCCACGAATTGCGCCTCCAGCGCCGCGAGGTTGCGAGTGTGCACGAGATCAGGCTTGAGCGCGCGCAGGAGTTTCCACAGCCGTACCGTCCAGCCGAGCCCGTTGCCCGGGGCGCGGTGCAATGCATGAAAATCGACCCGCTGTGCCGTGATACGGTGGCGAAAACCACTGTAGTCGGTGAGCGCCACCACGGTATGGCGGAAACGCGTCGGCGAGAGCGTGTTGAAGAGGTTGACCATGCCGTTTTCCATGCCGCCCGTATCGAAGCGGTGGACGATGTGCACGATGTGGTCGGTCACTGCCCGTCAACCCGATCGAGCGCCACGATGATTGCCGGCTCCATGTCCGCGGCGAAACGTGACAGTGTGGCCGCCGCCATGTCGAGCCCCGATTCGTCGTAAGGCGTGGCGATCAGAACCGAAAGACCATCGTCACGCCGCATGCGCACGCGATCGAGCGCGAGCATGAGCTTGGCGACGTGATCGTTGACGGTACCGTACTCACCGATCCGGTTCCACTGCCACACCAGCAGGCGCTGGCCGTCCCGGCCAAGCAGTTTCGCCTGCCTCACCGCACGCGATACGCCAGCGATCTCGACCACCAGGATACGCTCGCCGACATTCGACCAGACCTCATCCTTCTGGCGGATCATGAAGTTCTGCGAGTTGATCAGTTCGGCATCCTGGCGCTGAGTGGCATAGTAATTGAGCTCCAGCATGACCCTGCGCCCCGCCTGCGCATAGCTTTCGCGGAACTGGCGGTCGGCACCGACCCAGTGCGGCGCCCAGGAGGTGAAGGCCTCCCGGGCCTGCCAGCCGCCTCGTGCGTCGACACGCATCTCCGGCATGGCCGGCAACGGGCGTGCATTCAGCCATGCCGCGTAGCCGGGCCACACCCCGGACACCCCCAACACAAGCAGGGCAAACGGCAGGAGGGGGCGTGGTGGCTCGGCTTCCAGCGGGGCCACGCCTGGCATCCGGGTCTGCGGCTGACCGTCCTCGCGCCAGAAACCGCCGACCCAGAACAGCAACAGCATGACCAGGCCAAAAAACGCCCAGCCATAGATGTAATGATCGACGCCAAGGGCGAGCTTCATGTCCGACAGGTGCGCGATCATGACGATCATGTAGGCACGCCCGCTGTTGGCAAAAATCGGCACGATGATTGCGGCAATCGAAAACAGCAGGCGTCGCTTCCACGAACGATACGTCAGGTAAGCATAGAGCACGCCCAGCGTGACCGAGGCGATGAGATAGCGCAGCCCCGAACAACCCTCCACCACCGACCAGTCGCCGCTGGGAATGCTGAAGAACGTCCCTTCCCGATAGACTGGAATGCCGGTCAGCTGCAACATCGCGACGGTAAAGTCAGCGGTCACGCCCATCAGCGGCTGGATCAGGAATTCCCCCACCGGCACTGCAAAGAACAGGAACATCAGCGGGAAGAACGCGGCCCATACGAACGCCCACCCCAACAGCGTCCACACGGCACCGATCAGCAATGCGATAAACGCATATTGCGCGACCACGTTGACGCTGCCGGCATCAGCCAGCAGCCAGCCGGCCCCGGCCGCCACCAGCAGCAGTAGCCCACGCGCGTCGGGACGCGTCGGCACCTGCGCCAGTTCATCACGCTGGCGCCAGATCAGCCACAGGCTGATGGGGAAAATGATGTAACCATGCGCGAAGGTCTCCGAACGTTCCCATATTTCGGCCATCGAGAAGAACGTCGGCCAGAACAGGGTGAACAATGCGGCGAGGACCCCGGCCATGATGACGCTGCGAACGCGCCAGCGGCCGCCGGCGGAAACGGGGAGCGATTCGGGCAAGGCGCTCATGCGGGGCAAATCTCCAGGAAAGGCGGCATGGCCGCCGCGCTGTCGAGCAACGGATCGACCACCGACACATTACGAGTCCAGTCATAGTGGGCCAGGATGCATTCGCGTGCCTGGGGGTTGCTTGCAGGCGCACGCAATGCCGCGACGACGGCAGCGGCGAAACCGGTCTCGTCGCACGCCAGCTGGAAATCGCGCCCCGCCACGGCGCGGATACCCTCGGCAGCCTGCGGCGTCGCCACCACCGGACGCGCCATCGCCATCGCCTCCAGTACCTTGTTCTGTACCCCACGTGCGATCCGCAGTGGCGCCACCGCGCAGGCCGCGTGCGCAAGATACGGCCGTACGTCGGGCACGCCGCCCGTGACCGCCACACCTTCAAGACGGGCGAGTGCCTGCACCGTCTCGGCCGGCCGGCTGCCGACGATTGTGAATTGCGCCAACGGCACCGTCGCCCGCACTGCCGGGAAGATGTGCTCGGCGAACCACGTTACGGCATCGATGTTGGGCCAGTAGTCCATGGCGCCGGTGAATACCACGCCGAGCGTAGCCGGCGCAAACGGATTCGGGTAGTCGCGTGCCGGTGAAAAATAGTCCGCATCGACGCCATTTTCGAACGTGCCGATTTTTTGTCGCGCGGCGGGGGCACGCTGTCGCAGCAGCGCCGCTTCATCCTGCGAGACCAGCAGCGTGGCATCGAAGTCGGCCGCCACACGCGCTTCCCAAGCTGCAAGCTTGCGGCCCTCCCGTGCGTACACCCACGACAGCGGCCAGCGCTGCGTCGGTGCGTACTGCGCCCATTTGTCCGAATCCACGTCGACCATGTCGATCACGCGGCGCGCCAGCCCCTGCGGCATGAACTGTGCCATCGCCGACGAGTAGGCCAGCCCTCGCGTCACCGCGCCCTCGGCCGCACGCGCCGCGGCCCAGCGGGCCAGCGCGCCGTTACGATAGTACGGTAGCGTCAGCGCCTCGCCGGTGAGCAGCCCTGCAAGGCTCGCGAGCTTCGCCCGGCGCGGATGCAGCGGTAGTAGCTTGACCTCTTCGCACCATTGCCGAAGGGTGTCCTGATGCTGCCAGTCGTCCGGATCGTCGACGAATGCGCCCAGGTAAATGCGGTAACACGCGCTCAGATGACGCAGCAGGTGGAACGAGCGGATCTTGTCACCCTTGTTGGGCGGATAGGGAATGCGGTGGGCAAGGAACAGCAGGCCGTCGCTCATGCGGCTTGGGCTCGCGAAACGAAAACTGCACCCCCTCGCCGGGGCGTGAAATCACCAGGACGTTGCCCGCTGGTGAACTCGGTCGAACGGCTGGTGCCCCCTGCGGAGAAACCGGGAGCGGGACGCAGGATCGAGACCCACACCGCGGTGCCCTGAAATGCCATGCTGCGCCTCACCCCAGATTCTTTACGATGTGCGGCCCGATCGCGTTGGCGAGCGGCAGCGGCATCTTCTTCCAGGCCTGGATGAACAGCCGGTACTTCGGGTTGAGTGGATTGATCTCGGGAACCTCGCGGTCCTTCACGAGAAAATATTCGTAATACAGCGGCGCCGGCTCGAATCCCCAGTTCTTCTTGAAGTCGAACGAACCGGTGCCACGTTTGCTGCGGCCGAAGTCGAACACCTTGATGCCGCGTTCGCACGCGCGCCGCATCAGGTCCCAGTACAGGAAATCGTTGCCGGCCACCGCGCGCGCCGCCGCCACGCCGCCACCATAGTAGGGGAGCACTTCGTCGCGAAAATAGAACGACAGCACGCTGGCGATCAGCCTGCCTTCGAGCGTGATGGTGAGCACTTCGCAGTCATCGCCGAATTCCTCTTTCAACAGGCGGAAATAACGCCGCGAGAACACCGGTGTACCGAGCCGGTGCACGCTCGCCGAATAGGCCTCGAAGAAGCGCATGGTGTCGCTGTCGATCTCGCCGACGAGCCCGGCCTTGATGCCCTTTCGCACCATGGCGCGCTGCTTGCGGGGGATGGCGTTCATGTTCGCTTCGATTTCCGGTGCGATCGCTTTTCTGAAGGTGACGTACAGGTCCTTGGTCGGCCAGTGGGCGTGCTGCGCCGCGAGGTTGCGGTATTCGAGCGCGCCGACGTTCAGCCGCTGCGCCAGCGCCTGCGCCGCCGCGTCGAGCGCCCGATACGCCGCGTCATGGTCGGCAAGAATGCCGCCGTAGGCGCAGAACGGCAGCGAACCGAGGCTGTGACCGAACAGGCGGCTCCTGATCTCGGCCAGCGGCAGCACGCCAACGATCTCGCCGCCCCGTTCCGCCAGAAGGAAATGGGTACGGTGACCGAAGGCGTCCTCGATCACCCGCTTCCAACCGGCGCGATGGAAGAAGGTGGCATCGGGGTGCGCCTGAACATAGGCATCCCAGTGGCGCACATCGCTCACCGCGAAAGGGCGCACCACCACGTCGGCGACGGCGGCGCTCGGTGCGCAAGGTTCGGCCTGCATGTTCACGTCCTGGGCAGAAACACGCGATCGACGCGGTCCCATGAAAAATCATTGAGCAACTGGCGCAGTCTGCCCGGCATACGTTGCAGATTGACGTAATGGCGGAAGCGCGTCTTCGGAGACAGCCCATGCGGGCGCGGCTGCCCGGCGTCGACCTCCCACGGGTGAAAGTAGAACATGCACGGCGCCCCTTCCGCGATGTTGACGCGGCGCAGCATCCATCGCGACACCCCGTACGGCAGCAGGCGGAACCAGCCGCCGCCGGCGGCGGGCAGGTTGCGTCCGAACATCGGCACGGTGGTCGGCGGCAGTTCAAGGATTCCGCCCTCGCCGCGTGGCCGGTAAGGAAAGCGCGGCGCATCGGGCATGCCGTAGTGATCGTGACGCACCGGATAAATGCTGGAGCTATACGTATAACCGGCGTTTCCCAGTTCGTCGATTGCCCACGCGTTGCTGCCGTTGATCGAAAAACTCGGTGCACGATAGCCGCGCACCGCAACTCCGCCGAGATCCTCGAGCAACCGTTTGGCGCGCACGACGTCGTCGCGAAACGCCTCCGGCGACAGATCGCTGGCACGCTGATGGCCGTAACCGTGGCTGGCGAGCTCGTGGCCGTTGTCGACAATGCGGCGCACCACCTGCGGATGGCGCTCGGCGATCCAGCCGAGCGTGAAAAACGTCGCGTGGGTCCCCGCGTCGTCGAGCAGGCCGAGAATGAGATCGACGTTGCGCTCGACGCGGCAGGGCAGACGGTCCCAGTCCTCACGGGGGATGTAGGGGGCGAACGCCGATACCTGGAAATAGTCCTCGACGTCGATCGTGAGGGCGTTTTTCATGCGTTGCGTCGGCCCTTCTGCGCGGGCAGCCAGCCCTTGAGGTGGTGGGCGATGCGCATCGCCGCGCGGCCGTCCCAGTATTCGGGAATGCGCCCGGCCTTGCCGCCGCCTGCCATCACTTCGGCAAACGCCGAACGGATCGCCGCCGGATCGGGGCCAACCAGGGTGTTGGTACCTTCGGCGAGGGTGATGGGACGCTCGGTGTTTTCGCGCAGGGTGAGGCAGGGCACGCCGAGCGCCGTCGTCTCTTCCTGGATGCCGCCAGAATCGGTAAGCACCAGTTTCGCATCGCGCATCAACCCGAGCATTTCCAGATAACCCACCGGCGGCAGCAGGCGCAGGCCGTCGAGCTTCGCGGAGAAGCCGAACTTCTCGACGTTGGCGCGCGTGCGCGGGTGCAGAGGCAGCACCACCGGCAGGCTGCGGTTGATCTCGCCGACGACGTCGAGCAATGCAGCGAGCGTGTCGGGATCGTCGACGTTGGAGGGGCGATGCAGCGTGAGCACCGCATACTGCGGCAGGACCGCACCGAGCGTCTGCGCCGCCGGCACGGCGCGCGCCAGGTTGCGGTACAGGGTGTCGATCATGACGTTGCCGACGAACTCGACGCGGGCCGGGTCGATCCCCTCGCGCACCAGGTTGGCGAGCGCGCTCTTCTCCGTGGTGAACAGCAGGTCGGAGATCTGGTCCGTGAGCACTCGGTTGATTTCCTCCGGCATGCTGCGGTCGTAGCTCCTCAGGCCCGCCTCGACATGGATCACGCGCACGCCGCGCTTGGCTGCCACCAGCGCGCAGGCGATGGTGGAGTTGACGTCGCCGACCACCAGCACTGCACCCGGCTGCACACGTTCCAGGACCGGCTCGAAGCGTTTCATCACCTCGGCCGTCTGCACCGCGTGACTGCCCGATCCGACTTCGAGATGGTGGTCGGGCGGTGGGATGCCGAGATCGGCGAAGAAGCCATCGCTCATCGCCGCATCGTAGTGCTGCCCCGTGTGCAGCAACTGCGCGGCGATGCCGGTCTCCGCCAGCGCCGCCATCACCGGCGCGATCTTCATGAAATTGGGGCGCGCCCCGGCGACGCAAAGCACCTGGGTCATGGCAGTCTACAGTTCGCTGGCGCGGCGTTCCGGCACGCTGTCATCTTCCGCTGCGGCATGGCGCTCGCTCACCGTGTAGAGGATCTTGCGCACGATGGGCAGGATGCGGTTGACCGAGCGCTCGACCTGCTCGATGCGGTGTGCAAGGTGCGCGGTGTCCTCTCCCGCGATGCCGTTGCCGGTCGCACTCGCGTGGTTGATCCCCGCCACCCCGTGGAAGTCCTGGTGTGCCACCTCGTTCTTCAGGTCGGCGATCACCTCGCTGACCTCGGCCTCACCGAAATGGTTTTTCTCTTCCAGGTATCCGAACAGCAGCAGGCGGTCGCAGGTCGTGTTGAGACGACGCGGAATGCCGCCAGTGAAGCGATGCAGTGCAGCAAACGCGGCATCGTCGAAAGACGGCTTGCCCTGCCAGCCGACCGTGCGCAGCCGGTGTTCGATATAGCCGCGCGTCTCCTCGGGATCGAGCGGGCCGAGATGGTAGGAGGCCACGACGCGCTGGCGCAGCTGCTGCATGTCCGGACTCTGCAGGATACCGCGGAATTCCGGCTGTCCGAGCAGGAAGGTCTGGATCAGCGAGCGCTCGTTATTCTGGAAGTTGGACAGCATGCGCAGCTCCTCGACTGCACGCTGCGTCAGATTCTGTGCTTCGTCGACAACCAGCAGGGCGCGCTTGCCCTGGCGCGCAGCCGCGGCGAGGAAATCCTCCAGGTTCTTCAGCAACGCCGACTTGGTGAGTCCCTCGTGCTCCAGGCCAAACGAGGCTGCGACACTGCGCAGCGTGTCTTCCGCATCCAGTTGCGTCGAGACGAGCTGCGCTGCAATCAGATTGTGCGCATCGAGCTGGCGGAACAGGTTGCGCACCAGGGTGGTTTTCCCCGCCCCCACCTCCCCGGTGATGACGATGAACCCCTCGCCCAGCGACAGGCCATAATCCAGATAGGCCATCGCCCGCTTGTGCCCCTTGGAACCGAAGAAGAAGCGCGGGTCGGGATTGAGCTGAAAAGGCTTGGCACTGAAGCGGTAATAATCTTCGTACATGGGCAATCCGTTGTCTGGACAACGCGCGCCAAGGCAGCGCGCACACAGGACATAGCAATGGCCATGCCATGCCGGCCGGCCGGTCAGAAGCGCAGGTTGACCGACCCGGTGAGGCTGTTTTCGTCGTAATCGGAAGCGGCGACGTTCGAATCCCGTTGCGTGTGGCGGAAAATCAACGCGCCATTCAGCTTGTCGGAGAAACGGTGGTTCACACCGATACTGAGTGCCATCAAGTCGTCGTCGCGCGCAATGGTCGCCAGCGGTGTGGGCACCTGCGTACGAGTCAGCGTCACCGCGGCATTGGCCGACGTCTTCGCCGTCATGCGGTAGGAGACGCTTGCGCCGAGGCTGTTTGTCCGGTCCTCGGCGTCGACCGCCGTGTAGATCCGACGGGAGTCGCTATAGGTCAGCGCGTAGGTCAGTTTGCGCAGATTCCAGCTTACCCCGGCGCGAAGCGTCTTCGCGATGAACACGCCACTACGCAAATCGTACACGAGCCCCGGCGTGCCGCCGAAGGCAAGACAATCGGGTGAAGGCGGGAAGTTGTAAGGCCAGTTTTCGACAAGCGCCAGACTGCCATCCGGGCCAAGACACAGATAGTCGTAAACCGTTCCGCTGTTCTGTAGGAACTGGGTCAGATCGCTCAGGTCCTCGGCATAACTGACATTCCAGTTCGTCACCCGTGTGCGATGGCTCGCCGTCAGGCTGTAGGTGTTACCCAAATAGCGATCCCCCACGGAAGCCTCGATGCTGGTGCGCCGCGAAGGCGACCAGCCGAAACCGACACTGTAGAACGCCCCGTCGATATCCGTACCCGCGATGTGCGGGTAATCGTTCCATTCCTGCCCTGCGGTGCCGAACACGCGGAACTTGCGGGTCAGCGCATAACCCAGCGTAAGGCTGGCGCTTTCGAACGTGGTGTCGACATCATCGCGGTTGGTGGCGTCGCGCAGCGAGTAATCGACCGACCAGCTCATGTCGTCGAAGCGGGTGCCGCTGGTCAATCTGGCGGCGACTGCGTTCACGGTCGAAGTGCCGGCGACATCGTTCTCGAAGATCGCACCGCTGGCGGTGTATCGAAGTTCGGTATCGGCGAACGTACCGAGACGTTTGCGGACATACGGACTGACCGAATAGGTACCGACGGTCGCGCGGTTGTTGTCGTCGATCGAGGCGTCGGCCGGCGAACCCAGAAGGTCGATCAGTTCCTGCGAAACCCGCGCGCTGGCATCGATGAACACGAAATCGTCGACCAGTTCGGCCTTGCCGAAGGCATTCAGGTTGTGGAAGATGCTGTCATTCTGGTCATCACCGAAGCGCGCCACCCCGGACAGCCCATACCGCATGCCGGCCTGGACCCGCCGCGAGTCGACGGAGCGCAGTGTGAATCCGGGAGCCACCCGCAGGATCAGGGCTTCCGATTCATCGCTCGCCGCATGGCCCGCATTGTCGGTCAGGGTCGCCGAGGCGTCGATACTCGGCTCGAAGCGCCAGTCGAGCGCGCTCGCCGGCAGCGCGAACCCTCCCCCCATCAAAATACAAAAAGCTCCAGCCAAGGGAGCTTGTCTGCACCACCCAGAAAACCGGGCACCGGGTTTCCGCTTATTTGCCGTAACTGCCATAGTAACCATAGTAGTAATCCGCCCCGGGGGTCGGAGTGGTCTTGTTGAGCAGCATGCCCACCACCTCGCACGACTGGATGTGGCTCAGGGCCTCGCGCACCGCTTCCTGCGAGGTGCGTTCGGCCTCCACCACCATGACGATCTGGCCCATGTGCGTCGCCAGCACGCTGGATTCGCTGGTCGCCAGCAGTGGCGGCGAGTCGAACAGGATTATACGGTCCGGGTAGCGGTTGCCGATATCCTCGACCAGGCGGGTCATCGCCGCGCTCGCCAGGAGCTCGGTGGCGCGCTTGTACGTGCGGCCGGCCGGCAGCACGGTAAGCTTGGCGATGTCGGTGCGAATGAGCACGTCGGAAAGCTTGAGATCCTTGTCCTGCAACACGTCAAGCAGGCCCTTGTCGGCATGGATACCGAGGTATTCGGGAACGCGGGGCTTGGCCACATCGGCGTCGACCAGGAGCACGGTGCGGTCCATTTCCATCGCCATCGAGATCGCCAGGTTGATCGCGCAGAAGCTCTTGCCTTCGCCCGGCAGCGAACTGGTGACCATGATGAGATTGCCGTTCTTCACCCGCGCGGCGCCCCGGCCGAAGGCATTGGCGATGAGCGGGCGCTTGATGATCCGGAATTCCTCGGCGATCTGGCTCTTCTCGGCATCGGGCGAAACCACCCCCATGCGATGCAACCGTGCCAGGTTGATCGACTGCACCTGGCTGCCGCCTTCCATCTGCTGCGTGTCTGGCGCGTTGAACATCGGCTCGACCGGAGTCGCGACGAAAGCCGGCGCGGGGCTGCTGCGCTGCTTGTCGAGCGCGTGCTCGATCAGGCTGCCATCGCGCGGCCGCTCGATCCCGACCTCGGCCGGCGGGGCCGGCTGCGGCGTACCCGCGCCAAGCTTGCCCGCTGCTTTTTCGATGATGCTCATGCGTTCTCCTAGGCCGCGCGCGAAACCAGCAGTTGCAGGATCATCACCCCACCATAGGCGACGAGCAGTCCACCCAGCGTCGCCAGATAGGCGAGCAGGCCCTTGCGCTTGCGGCGACGGCTTTCTTCGGTTTCCACTCTCGATACGGCCCCCAGCAGCGGCAGCCCCGTGAGTTCGCGCAGGGCACGCCGGTCGACCACGGTGCGCCGCAGCTGGCTCAACAGAAAGGCCACCGCGATACCGGCGCCGAGCGCGCCCAGTGTCACCAGCGACAGCAGCAGCGGCCGGTTGGGCCATGCGGGCTGGCTCGGAACGAAGGGAGGATCGATGACGCGGAAGTCAACGGTGTCGGTCTTGCTCTCGACTTCGCCCGACATGGTGACCGATTCGCGACGCTTCAGCAGCGCATCGTAGTTCTGCCGGTAAACATCGTAGTCACGCATCAGCTGCGTGTATTCCTGCTCGACCTGGGGGATCATGTTGGACGCGTTGCGTAACTCGTTGTAGCGGCGCTGGAACTCCGCCACCCTTGCACCGAGCGAGGACACGGTGGCATCCGCCTCCGCGATGGCGATGGTGAGCTGCTGATACACCGGATTCTGGATCCGGGCACCTGCGGGATTGCTCTTGTTCGCCGCGGCATCGGTCTTCTTCTGCGCTTCCAGTTTCTCGATCAGCCGCTTGGTCGACTGAATATCAGGATGCAGGTCGGTGTATTGCAGGCGCAGTTGATCCATCTGCTTCTGCAGAGCCTGGATGCGATTGTCGATCTCGGGATTGCTGGCCGCCGCGGCCGCAGCCGCCGTGAGTTCGGGTTCCTCGTCGGTCAATTGCCGTTTCAGCTGGTTGCGCCGATTCACCGCCTCCTGCTGATCCAGCTGCGCTTGGCGCAATTGCGCCGAAGCCTCGGCCAGCTTCGTATAGTAATTGCCGCCTTCGCCCGGCATCATGCCGATGTTCTTGCGCTTGAACTCGGTCAGCGCGTTTTCCGCCTCGACCAGCTTCTGCTGGTACTGCTGCAGTTGTTCCTCGATAAAGCGCTGGGAACTGGAAATATCCTGGCGGGTCTTGCCGAGGCTGGTTTCGACAAAGATGGTGAGGAGCGATTGCACCACCTTCTTCGCCAGGTCGGCGTTCGGATCCTGGTAGGCGATGGTGTAGAGATTCTCGCGCCCGGCATCGGCGATCGAAATCTTGCCGGCAAGGTCGTTCAGCATCGCCTCGGTCTGTTCCGGCGTCTTCGCCCGGACATCGAGGTCGGTCATGCGCGCAACCTTCTCCAGGGTCGGGCGGCTGACCAGCTGGCGCGTCATGAGCTTGATCTGCTGGTCGACGTTGGGCGCCACCGTCAGCCCGGTGAGCAGCGGTTTCAACAGGCTCTGCGTATCGACATACACCCGCGCCGAAGCCTCGTAGCGGTCCGGGATCATCATCACCCAGGTCCAGCCAACGATGCATACCAGCCAGGCCACGGCCACGCCCCACCAGCGGCGATGCCAGGCGGCCTTGGCGTAGGCGAGGATTTGCTGGAGGACTTGATCCATAGGAAACGTTCCGCCTTCACGGGGCGCCGCCCGAGGGCGGCGCCTACTGGTTTAGAACAGGCTTTCGGGAACGACCAGCACGTCGCCCGGACGCATGTCGACGTTGGCGGAAATGTCGCCCCCCTTGAGCAGGTCTTCGAGGCGCACGCCGAAACGTTCCTGCTTGTCGCCGCTGCCACGCAGGATGTAGGCCTTGTTGCCGGCGGCAAAGTCAGTGAGGCCGCCGACCGCGATCATCAGGTCGACCAAAGTCATCTTCTCCCGGTAGTTGAGCGCCTGCGGCTTGGCCGCTTCGCCCACCACGCGGATCTGCTGGTCGAACGGCCCGATGCCGCCGCCGACGATGACGGTGACGATGGGCTCCTGGATGTACTTGGAGAGCGCCTTCTCGATGTCACGCGCAAGCTGGGTGGGGGTCTTGCCGGATGCCTGCAGATCCTCGACCAAGTTCATGGTCATCTTGCCGTCCGGGCGCACCGGGAAGCTGCCGGACACCTCGGGGTTGCGCCAAACGAAGACCTGGACCGAATCCCCCGGACCGACCAGGTAGTTCCATTCGACCTGGCCAGTGCGCTCGGGCGCAGGCGGGTAGGTCGGTGCCGAGGAACAGCCGGCCAGGATGGCCACGGCCAGCGCCATGCTGGCGCGCGCGAGGGGCTTGTCGATCGAAAACATGCTCGTCTCCCTTATATGCAGTTAATCCGTTGGCATTATGCCAGAGCGAATTGTATAACCGCTTGCATCGGTGTCCATCTCAAGCAATCGGCAAGCCAGCTCGAAAACCGCGTAACATCGGCCGGTCGCGTCCCTCGCGGCAGCGCGCCGCGTCGGTCGATCGACAGCAGTGTCGTAAGCCTGTCGCCCGACACGGTATCATGGCGCCATGGACACACCGCCGATCGACAGCCTCGACGTCCTGCGCCAACGCATCCGTGCCTTCGCCGAAGCGCGGACATGGGAACGCTACCACACGCCCAAGAATCTGGCGATCGCACTGGCCGTCGAGGCCGCGGAGCTGCTGGAGCCCTTTCAGTGGCTGACGGCCGAGGAAAGCCAGGCGCTCAACGATACTCAACGCGAAGCCGTGCGCCAGGAAATCGCCGATGTGCTGATCTACCTCACGCGCCTCGCCGACCTGCTCGACATCGACCTGCTCGCCGCCGCCACCGACAAGCTGGCCATCAACGCGCGCAAGTACCCGGTCGACAAGGCCCACGGCAACGCCCTCAAATACTCGGACTTCTGATATGAGCGAATCGTATTACGCCCACCACGTGTTCTTCTGCACCAACCAGCGCGAAGACGGCGCCAAGTGCTGCGGCGCCGCCGGCGGCCAGCGCATGCGCGACTACCTGAAGCGCAAAATCAAGCAGGCCGACCTCAACGGCGAAGGCCAATGCCGCATCAACACCGCCGGCTGCTTCGACCGCTGCGACGAGGGCCCGCTGCTGGTGGTCTATCCGGAAGCGGTCTGGTACACCTACGTCGATGAAGCCGACATCGACGAGATCTTCGAGTCCCATCTCAAGCAAGGACGGATCGTCGATCGCCTGCGCGTGAAGTGACGCGGCGCCGATGAAACGCTACAAGCTGCGCATCCCGGTTTCCATCGGCAAACTGGAGACCGTGATCGACGACCCCGAGACCACGCGCCGCGGGCTGCTGCTGGTCGCCCACCCCCACCCGCTGCACGGCGGCAGCCTCGACAACAAGGTGGTGACGACGCTCGCCCGCGCCGCCAACGAGGCCGGCTGGGTCAGCGTGCGACCGAACTTCCGCGGCGTCGGCATGAGCGACGGCGCCTTCGACGCAGGCGTCGGCGAGACCGACGACCTGCTGGCCGTGGCGCGCTTCGTCGAGGCGAGCTACCCCGGCCTGCCCTGGGCGCTGGCAGGCTTTTCCTTCGGTGCCTTCGTGCAGCACCGCCTGCGCCAGGAACTGCACGCCAAGCGCCTGATCCTCGTCGCGCCCGCGGTCACGATGTACGAATTCGACCCGGTGCCGGACGACACGGTGGTGATTTACGGCGACGCCGACGAACTCATCCCGCCGGCGGCCATCCGCCTGTGGGCGGAGCAACAGAGCCTCCCGGTGAAGGAAATTCCCGGCGCCGGCCATTTTTTCCACGGCAAGCTGAAGGAGCTGAAACAGGCCTTCCTGGAGGCGTGTCCGTGCTGAGCGTGCGCGGGCTCACCAAGACCTACGGCGGCACCGCCGTGGTGCGCGGCCTCGATCTCGATGTGCGCCATGGCGAATGTTTCGGCCTGCTGGGTCCCAACGGCGCCGGCAAGACCACCACGCTGCGCCTGTTGCTCGGGCTCATCGAACCCGATGCCGGCAGCATCGAACTCGCCGGACTGCCGGTGCCGCAGCGTGCGCGCGAGGCGCGCGGCAAGGTCGGCGTCGTACCGCAACTGGACAACCTCGACCCGGACTTCACCGTACGGGAAAATCTCATCGCCTACGGCCGCTATTTCGGCCTGTCGAAGGCCGCGATCGTCGCGCGTGTCCCGGCGCTGCTCGACTTCGCCGGCCTCGCCAGCAAGGCCGACGCCCCCATCGCGCAACTGTCGGGCGGCATGAAACGGCGGCTGACGCTGGCGCGCGCGCTGGTGAACGACCCCGACATCCTGTTTCTCGACGAGCCGACCACCGGCCTCGACCCACAGGCGCGCCACCTCATCTGGCAGGGCCTGCGGCGCCTGATCAACGCCGGCAAGACCATTGTCCTCACCACCCACTTCATGGACGAGGCCGAACGGCTCGCCGACCGCCTGGTCATCCTCGACCACGGCGCCATCGTCGCCGAAGGCGCGCCGCGCGCGCTGATCGAGTCGAACATCGAACCGGCAGTGGTCGAAGTGTTTGGCGAAGGCCTGCCCGAGTGGATGGACCGGCATGCGACGTCCATCTGCCAGCGTTTCGAGCGCGTCGGCGAAACGCTGTTCTGCTACACGAGCGATGCCGACTGCGTGATCGACGCGCTCGACCAGGCACGGGGCCTGCGCTACGTGCACCGTCCGTCGAACCTCGAGGACGTGTTCCTCAAGCTCACCGGGCGCGACCTGCGCGATTAGAAAATGAAAACCCTTTTTTCATCCGCGAAGGACGCGAAGAAACGCGAAGAAAACCCTGACAAACCAGAGTTCGCGACAGCGCACGGGCTGGTGACATGCCTGCACCCAATCGGAACCAGCTTCGCGTCCCTTCGCGTCCTTCGCGGATAAACAAAAATGCATTTTCACCTGCGTTTCCCCCGGCTGTCCTGGCGTTTCATCCCGGTGTGGCAGCGCAACTACCTGGTGTGGAAGAAGCTCGCCATTCCGTCCATCCTCGGCAACCTCGCCGACCCCATGCTCTACATGCTGGGCCTGGGCTACGGGCTCGGCCGCCTGCTGCCGGACGTCGACGGCATGCCCTATCTGACCTTCCTCGCCGCCGGCACGGTCGCCTACAGCACGATGAACGCGGCGACCTTCGAGGTACTGTATTCGAGCTTTTCGCGCATGCACGTGCAGCGCACCTGGGATGCGCTGCTCAACGCGCCGTTGACGCTCGACGACATCCTCCTCGGCGAACTCACCTGGGCGGTGTCGAAGAGCCTGCTCTCGGGGCTGGCGATCCTCGCGGTGATCTGGGGGCTGGGTCTGTACGGCAACTTCTGGCTGACACTGTGGATCATCCCCGTGGTGGCGCTGGTGGGCTTCTGCTTCGGCGGCATGGGGCTGGTGATGAACGCGGTGTCGCCGAGCTACGACTTCTTCCTCTATTACTTCACCCTGGCGATCACGCCCATGGTGCTGCTGTGCGGCGTGTTCTTTCCGGTGTCGCAACTTCCCGCGGCCGTGCAGGACGTCTCCGCCTGGCTGCCGCTCACCCACGCCATCGACCTCGCCCGGCCGCTGGTGGTCGGCAGGGTGCCGTCCGACATCGTCACCCACGTCGGCGCCCTCATCGTCTGGGGCGGCATCGGCTACGTCGTCGCGCTGGCGCTGACAAGGCGGCGGTTGTTACGGTAGGAGGGCCGCCCCCGGCCCGATGGGGTGATGTTCCGACCGGGCTAGCCGAGCGGGTCCTCGGCGAACCGCCGCTGGATTTCCTCCACCGCTTCCCGGTTGTCCACCAGCACCTGCACGCACTCGCGGTCGAGCTTCTCGCCCGCGACCTGGATGAGGTAGGCAAACGCCTGGTCCACGCTCCACGCATCCTTGTACGGACGCCGGCTGGTGAGCGCATCGAACACGTCGGCGACGGCGACGATGCGCGCTTCCAGCGGAATGTCCTGGCCTTTCCGCCCGCTCGGGTAGCCGCTGCCATCGATGGCTTCATGGTGGTATTCGGCGATGTTGCGCAGCACGTCGACGTGCTGCAGCGAATGCAGGCCGAAATTGAGGACCATGCGGTCGATCATCTCGCGCCCCTTCAACACGTGGGTGCTCATCACCGCGCGTTCCTCGGCGCTGAGGGTGCCGGGCTTGAGCAGCACGCTGTCCGGGATGCCCACCTTGCCGATGTCGTGCAGCGGCGAGAACATCAGGATGTGCTCGATGTAGTCGTCGTCGAGCTGGTATTTCGACGCCAGTCCGCGGGCGATCAGATGCGAATAGCGCGACATGCGGTCAAGATGGCTGCCGGTCTCCGGATCGCGCTGGTGGGTGATGTGCGCGACCGTGTTGACCACCGCCGAGAGCACGCGGGCGTTGGAAATCTCGCCGATCACCATGAGCGAAATCAGGTGGCCGAAGACATCCAGCTGCTGCAGGACGCGCTCCGAGAACACGTCCGGCTCGGATGCGTTGAAGAAGATGAACCCGAAGAACACCCCCTGGTTGTACATCGGCAGGGTATAGCTGGCCGCGTATCCCTGGCGGGCGATGCGCCGGGTGTGCTCATGCGCGCCCCCCTCGAAGGTGAGCTGGTGATTGATGACGCGCGGCCGCCCCTGTTCCAGCAAGTGCTTCAGCGACGGGGCGGCATCGAGACTGGCCTGATAGTGGGACAGCGGGTCCTCGTTCCCGCTGCTGTGCTCGTAAGCCCGGAGAACGTTGGTCTGCGCATCGTAGAGGGTCACCGCAATGCGCGCGACGAACGGGAAATAGCCCTGTACCACCTTGTGGACGCCAACCAGACGCTCCTTGAGGGAGCTTGCGGCATTGAGGGCGGCAAAACTGTCCTGATGGGTCATCGGTGCCTGCATCGGGGCAAAGGAGCAAACCTGATTATGCCTGCTCGTCTGGCTGTCAGGAATGCCCCGCGGGGCACCCCGAACGCACTGCCATCAGACGCCCGCTGCCTGCCGGTCGGCGTGATAGCTCGATCGCACCATCGGTCCGCAGGCAGCGTGCCTGAAGCCGATCGCCAGCGCTTCCTGCTCGAACTGCGCGAAGCGCTCGGGGGTGACGAAGCGCAGCACCGGCAGGTGGTGCTGCGAGGGCTGCAGGTACTGGCCGAGCGTGAGCATGTCGACACCATGCGCGCGCAGGTCGCGCATGACTTCGAGGATTTCCTCGTCGGTCTCGCCCAGCCCCAGCATCAGGCCGGACTTGGTGGGAATGTCGGGATGGCGCGCCTTGAAGTCCTGCAGCAGCTTCAGCGAATGCGCGTAGTCGGCGCCGGGGCGCGCGGCCTTGTACAGGCGCGGCACGGTTTCGAGGTTGTGGTTCATGATGTCGGGCGGCGCCGCGTCGAGCGCGTCGAGCGCCTTGTCCAGGCGGCCGCGGAAGTCCGGGGTGAGGATCTCGATGCGCGTGGCCGGCGACAGTTCGCGCACCGCGGCGACGCATTGCGCGAAATGCGCCGCGCCGCCGTCGCGCAGATCGTCGCGGTCGACGCTGGTGATGACGACATATTTCAACGCCATGCGCGCGACGGTTTCGCCCAGGTGGCGCGGCTCGTCGGCGTCCGGCGGTAGCGGCGTGCCGTGGCCGACGTCGCAGAACGGGCAGCGCCGCGTGCACAGGTCGCCGAGGATCATGAAGGTCGCGGTGCCGTGGCCGAAGCATTCACCGAGGTTGGGACACGACGCCTCCTCGCACACCGTGTGCAGCTTGGCCTCGCGCAGGATGCCCTTGAGGCGCCCGACGTTCGGCAGGCTCGGCGCCTTGGCGCGGATCCACGGTGGCAGGCGCATGCGTTCCTGCGGCACGATCTTGATCGGGATGCGCGAAGTCTTCGCGGCGCCCTTGTGCTGGACGGGGTCTGCCATAATTCACTCACATGATTGAAACGGGATTTTAGCCCATGCGCCTTCTTGCACTGACCCTGCTCGCCGCGGGGCCGCTTGCCGCCGCCGGTGAACCCAGCCTCGACCCGGAAACAGGGCTGGCGACCTGGCAGGTGGAGACCTCCGGCATCCAGGTGCGTCTGACCCAGATCAGTCCCGACCAGGCGCGCGCGTTCTACCAGGCGCGGGGGTTTTCCGCGGTTGCGGCGGAGCGCTACGCGGCCGAATGCGTCTTCATGACCGTGGTACGCAACATCGGCGAGACACCGGTCGAGCACCGTCTTGCCGACTGGCGTTACGTTCACGCCGGGCGCGCGCACACGATACGCAGCAAGACCGAATGGGACCGCCTGTGGCGACGGCAAGGCGTGGACGAACCGGCACGCATCGCCTTCAACTGGGCGCAGTTTCCCGCCACGCAAACCTTCGCGCCAGGCGACTGGAACCAGGGGATGACAGCCTACCGCGTGCCGCGCGGCGGTCGCTTCGACCTGCGCTTCGTCTGGCGCGCCGGCGGCAAGACCCTTTCAGGAACCCTCGAACAGGTGCAATGTGCCGATGAACATCCGTAGATTTCTCACCGCAGCCTGTGCTGCGCTCTGCGTCGCAGCGCCGTTGCATGCGGCCGACCTGCCGCCCCTGTCGCACCGCCTGACACAGCAGGCGCCGAAGCCGGCGCCGGCATTGAAACTGCCCGACCTCGACGGCAAGCTCCACGACCTCGCGCAGATGAAAGGCAAGGTGGTACTGGTCAATTTCTGGGCGACCTGGTGCCCGCCATGCCGCCGCGAAATGCCGTCAATGGAGCGTCTGGCGCAGACGCTTGCCGGCGAACCCTTCGCGGTACTCGCAGTCGACGTCGGCGAAACCATGGACACCATCGAGACGTTTACCGGCCAGCTCGACACCGCGCTCACCTTCCCCATCCTGCTCGATGCCCGCAGCCGCACCATGCGGGCCTGGAAAGTGGCGGGACTGCCGACCACCTTCCTCATCGACAAGCAGGGCCGGATCATCGCCAGCGCCATCGGCGGACGCGAGTTCGACCACCCAGAAATGGTCGAGGCGATCCGGGGGGTGATGGGGCAATAGTCGAGAGCGGGGAGCGGTCAAGCGGCAGGGTAGATCGCGTCGAGCAGGGCCTGTGCAAGAACTTCTTCGACCTGCTGCACTGACAGCGTGAGGCCGAGATCGCGGCATTGGGTCACGCGCAGGCCGGGATAGCCGCAGGGGTTGATCGCGGCAAACGGCGCAAGGTCCATGTCGACGTTGAGCGCAAGCCCATGGTAGGTGCAGCCGTGCTTGACGCGCAGGCCGAGCGCGGCGATCTTGGCGCCGTCGACGTAGACGCCGGGTGCGCCGGCAAGCCGTTCGGCCGTCACCCCCTGCCCGGCCAGCAGGTCGATCGCCGCCTGTTCCATGCGCGCGACGAGTTCGCGGATGCCATAGCCGCACCGGCGCAGATCGACCAGCACGTAGGCAACGACCTGCCCCGGCCCGTGATAGGTGATCTGTCCGCCGCGGTCGATCGGCACCACGGGAATGTCGGTCGCAGCGATCAGGTGCTCCCGCCTGCCGGCCTGACCCAGCGTGTAGACCGACGGATGTTCCAGCAGCCACAGCTCGTCCGGCGTATCGGCCACGCGCTGCGCAGTAAAGGCCTGCATCGCCCGCCACGTCGGCTCGTAGTCGACCTGCCCCAGGCTGCGCACCACCGCCCCCTGACCCCTGAATCCTGAATCCTGGCCGCTGCCGTTCACAACGCCATCTTCACCCACGGATGCGCGGTGATCTCGCGGTACAGCGCGTCGAGTTGCGCCTTCGAGGTCGCGCGCACGACGCAGGTCACCGACAGGTAGGTGCCGCTGCGCGAGGTACGCATCTCGACGGTCTCGGGGCGGAAGTCGGGCGCATGGTGCAGCACCAGTTCAACCATGGTCTGCGCAAAATCGTCACGCCGCTCGCCCATGATCTTGACGGGGAAGTCGACGGGGAACTGTAGTAGCGTCTCGTCGCTCATGCTCGCATCACCTCGCGCTTGAAAGTCTGGTAGAGCGCATCCATGCGCCGCGCCAGCGGCCCCGGCACGCCGGCCCCGACCGGCACGCCGTCGAGCGTGACGATAGCCATGATTTCCTTGGTCGACGAGGTCATCCACAACTCGTCGGCGGCACGCACCTCGGCTTCGGCCACGGGGCGCACCTCATGCGGAATGCCGTGTTTGGCGGCGAGTTCGAGCACCACGTCGTAGGTGATGCCGGTGAGCATGAGGTGGGACGGCGGCGGCGCCTTGAGCACGCCGTCCTTCACCACGAAGATGTTGCTCGCCGCCCCCTCGGTGAGGAAGCCGTCGCGCAACATCACCGTCTCGGCGCAGCCGACGTCGATCGCCTGCTGTCGCAGCAGGATGTTGGCTAGCAGCGAAATCGCCTTGATGTCGCAGCGCTGCCAGCGGTAGTCGACCGCGGTGACGGCGCATACCCCTGCCGCCTTGTGTTCGGGCGTGGCGGTGGTCAGCGGCTGGGTGAACAGGAAAACGGTGGGCACCGCATCCTTGGGAAACGCATGATCGCGCGGCGCGACACCGCGCGTGACCTGGATGTAGACTGACTGGTCGGGCGCTTCCTCCATCCTGACCAGTTGCAGGATGATGTCGCGCCAACCGTCGAGCGTATGCGGATTGGCGAGACGAATGCCGTCGAGGCTTGCCTGCAGGCGACGCAAGTGGTCGTTCAGGCGAAAGGGTTTCCCTGAATATACCGGCACCAGCTCGTACACACCGTCGCCAAAGACGAACCCCCGGTCGAGTGCCGACACGCGGGCTTCGGTCAGCGGCAGGAAGTCGCCGTTGAGATAGGCGTTCATCGGCCGAAGAACAGGCGGATCGAATCCCAGCCGCGCCCGAAAATACCGGCCACGGCAACGTCGTGCAGCGCCACCAGCGGATACTCGCCGAGGCGATCGCCGTCGAGGGTCAGCCTCAGCGTGCCGATGGGCTGCCCCTTGCGGACCGGCGCCACCAGGGGCTTCCGAGTCACCACCTCGGCGCGCACGCGCGGGCCCGCGCCGCGTGGCGTCAGGAGGTGCAAGTCCTCGGCAAGTCCAAGACTGACGCTGGCGCGTGCGCCACGGTACAGGTCCACCACCTTGATCGACTGACCCGCGCGATAGAGCGGCACGCTGTCGAAATTCTCGAAGCCATAGTTCAGCAGGCGCAGGGCATCCTGGGTACGCTGAGCATCGGTGCGTCCGCCGAGCACTACCGCAATGCGGCGCTGTTCGCCGCGCCGGGCGGACGCCGCCATGCAATAGCCCGCCTGTACGGTACGTCCGACCTTGAGCCCGTCAACCGTGCGGTCACGCCACAGCAGGCGGTTACCGTTGTAGTAGGTAATCCCCTTGACGTTCAATTCCCGCTGCGCGAAATAACCCAGGCGGTCGGGAAAGTCGCGCGCCAGGGCGCGTGCCAGCAGCGCGAGATCGCGCGCACTCGACTCGTGCCCAGGCTCGGTCAGGCCCGTGGCATTCATGAAGCGGGTGCGCAGCATGCCAAGCCGCTTGGCCTCGCGGTTCATGCGTGTGACGAACGCCGGCTCGCTGCCGTCGGTACCGATCACCAGGGTGAGCGTGGCATCGGCGGCGGAGTGCACCAGCATCGCCTGGATCAGGGTTTCGATGCTCATCTGATCACCGGGCTTGAGGAACGCCCGCGCGCCATCGACCTGCACGGCGACCTCGGGAACCACGAGGGCTTCGCCAAGCGCAATCTTGTTTTTCGCCAGGTCGCCGAAGAGCACGTAGGCCGTCATCAGTTGCGTGAGCGATGCCGGTGCCAACGGCAGGTCGGCCTGGTGCGCGGCGAGTTCGCGCCCGCTCGCGCTGTCGATCAGGGTCCAGGCGCGCGCCGTGATGCCGGCCGGCTGCGCCCAGGCCGAAACGGAAAAGAGGCACAGCAGCCCCAGCCAGAAACTTCTCATGTATCGCCTTGCCTGTCGTTAACCATCACGCCTCACCAGGACCGCGTTGAGGTCGAGACGTTCCCGCACCCGAGCGCGATCAGCCAGCGCCTCGTCATCGCTATCATAAGGACCGAGCTGCACGCGGTGCAGCCTGTCGCGCAGCACCACACGCGTGCGCTCCGGGTCGAGCGCCAGCTCACGCGCCAGCCGTGCCACCAGCTGCTGGGCATTGTCGGCGCGCGCAAATGCGCCGATCTGCAGGAAAACCCCGTCCGGCAACGCCTCGCCCTGAGTATCGTAGGCCTCGGGGTCGAGGCTTTCCACCCGCACCCGCGTGCTGCCGCGACTGAGATAGCCGAGCTTGTGCGCGGCAGTATAGGAAAGATCGATCAGCCGTGCCTTGTGGAACGGCCCGCGATCGTTGATGCGAACCACCACGCTACGTCCGCTGTCGAGCGCGGTCACGCGCGCATAACTGGGAATCGGCAGGGTCGGGTGGGCGGCGGTCATCGCATACATGTCGTAGAGCTCTCCGGAGGCGGTCTTCTTGCCATGAAAACGGCGCCCGTACCACGATGCCATGCCCTCCTCCCGATAGCCGCTGGCCGAGGCGAGCGGCGTATAGGTGTTGCCGAGCGCAACGTAAGTACGATTGGCAAAACGATGCAGCGGTTCGCGGCGCGGCACCGCGTCGGGCACGGCATCCAGGTCGGTCGGCGGCAAGGCGCCCGGACCGTCGTCGAGGTAGTAGCCCCCCCGGACGGCGACGGGCTTGCCCGCGGACGGTGCATTGCCGCACCCGCCAAGCGCGAATGCCAAAATCGCAGCGCCCAGAAACAGGATCGGGTTCATCTTTGCCATTCTAGCCCGTCAGGTCTTGTTGAGCTGCCGATGGGTGGCCACGCTCATCAGGATGCCGATGCCGAGCAGCAGCGTGACCAACGCTGTGCCGCCATAGCTCATCAGCGGCAATGGCACGCCGACGACCGGCAGGATGCCGGACACCATGCCCATGTTGACGAACACATAGGTGAAGAGATTGAGGCTCAGCGTCGCCGCCATCAGCCGCCCGAACAGGGTCGGTGCCCGCGCAGCGACAGTCAATCCACGCGCGACGATGGCAAGATACAGCGCCACCAGGAACACCGTGCCGACATAGCCGAACTCCTCGCCGAACACCGCAAACACGAAATCCGTGGTGCGCTCCGGGATGAAATCGAGCTGGTTCTGCGTGCCCTGCATCCAGCCCTTGCCGAACAGGCCGCCGGAGCCGATCGCGATGGTCGACTGGATGATGTGGTAACCCGCGCCGAGCGGGTCGGCGCTGGGATCGAGCAGCGTCAGCACACGGCGCTGCTGGTAGTCGTGCAGGAAGCCCCACGCCAGCGGCAGGCTGGCGCCGAGCGCCACGCCGCCCCCCAGGATGACCTTCCAGGGCAATCCGGCGAAATACAGCAGATAGAAGCCCGATGCACCGATCATGAGCGCGGTGCCAAGATCGGGCTGGCGCAGGATCAGCAGGAACGGCACAGCCAGCAGCGTGGCGCCGACGAGATAGTGCTTGGCGCGCAGCACCGCCTCGTTGCGCTGGAAGTACCAGGCAAGCATCAGCGGCAGCGCGAGCTTCAGCAGTTCCGATGGCTGGAACGCCATGAAGCCGAGATTGAGCCAGCGCCGCGAACCATTGCGCACTTCGCCGAACAGGGCGACGCCGACGAGCAGCACCACGCCGGCCACATACAGGGGCACGCCCACCCGCGAGAGAATGTGGGGGGGAACGTTGGCCATGACCACCATGATGCCGAGGGCGAGACCGATGTTCACGAGATGACCACTGATACGCGCGGGGCTCTGCCCCGACGCGCTCGCCACCACGGCAACGCTGACACCGAGAAGGAGCAGCACCAGCACCAGCAGGATGGGATCGAGATGGCTCAGGCGGCGTGCGATCCAGTGCCTAATCCGCGGCATCGTCGACTCCGAATGTCATGTCGCCGGGGCGCTTCCCGGTCAGATAGTAGTCGAACACGGCACGTGCGATCGGTGCCGCGGTACCGCTGCCGGAGCCGCCATTCTCCACCATCACCGCCACCACGATGGTCGGCGCCTCGGCCGGCGCGTAGGCGATGAACAGCGCGTGGTCGCGATGCTCGCGGGCCAGCCTGCTGGCGTCGTAGCGTGCGCCCTGCTTGATGGCGACAACCTGCGCGGTACCCGTCTTGCCGGCAATGGCGTAGGGGGCGCCCGCTGCCGAGGCCGCGGCGGTGCCACCCGGCCGGGTGACGTCGAGCATGCCTTCGCGCACGACGTCCAGATGCGCCGGCGTGATCGCCACCGCAGAACGTTCCGCGGGTGGTGACAACGGTGTCCAGCTGTGGCTGGTGGAATCACGCACCGCCGCCACCAGCCGCGGCTGCACCGGTCGGCCGCCATTGGCGAGCATCGCGGTCGAGGCTGCCAGCTGCAAGGGGGTGGTCAGGTGATAACCCTGGCCAATACCGGCAATCACCGTCTCCCCCGGATACCACGGCTTCTTCCAGCGGCGCTGCTTCCACTCACGCGAAGGCAACAGCCCCGACGATTCGCCTTCGAGATCGATGCCCGTCTTCTCGCCGAATCCGAATTTCGCGAGGTAATCGTGCATGCGATCGATGCCCATGTCCACCGCCAGCCTGTAGTAGTAAGTATCGCAAGACTGCGAAATCGAGCGGCGCAGGTCGACCACGCCGTGTCCGCCGCGCTTCCAGTCACGGAACTGGTGGCGGCTGTTCGGCAGCATGAAATAGCCGGGGTCGACGATGCTGTCTTGCGGGCGCCGGAGCCCCAGCTCGAGTCCGGCCAGTGCCATGAAGGGCTTGATGGTCGAGCCGGGCGGGTAGATGCCACGCAGCACGCGGTTCACCATCGGCCGTTCGGGCGATTCGTTGAGCCCCTTCCAGGTCTCGGGATCGATGCCGTCGATGAACAGGTTGGGATCGAACCCCGGCCTGGACACCAACGCCAACACGCCGCCCGTGTTGGGGTCGAGTGCCACCAGGCCGCCCAGGTAGTCGCCGAAGGCATGCTCGGCGACCGCCTGCAGCGCCACATCCAGATGCAGGCGCAGATCCTTGCCCGGCACCGGGGGGATGCGTGACAGCATGCGCACCGCCCGACCGCTGGCGTCGGTCTCCATCTGGTCGAAGCCCGTACGGCCGTGCAGCAGGGTCTCGTAACTCTGTTCCAGGCCAGTCTTGCCGATGTGCACGGTGCCCCGATAGTTCTGGTCGCGCCCGCTCTCGCGCAGGTCTTTCAGGTCGGCGTCATTGATCCGGCCAATGAAACCGACCACGTGTGCCATGCCAGGACCTGCCCGATAGTTGCGGAACAACCGCGCCTTCACCTCCACCCCGGGCAATCGATAGCGATTCGCGGCGACGATCGCCACTTCCTCGTCGGTCAGGCGGCTCTTCAGGGGCACCGTCTCGAACTCGTGCGACTCGCCGAGCAGCCGACGAAAGCGCCGCAACTGGCCTGGGGTGATCTCGATCAACCCACCCAGCTCGGCGAGCGTCTGCTCCAGGCTCGCCATCTGTGCGCGGTTGATCTCCAACGTGTAGGCCGAATAATTGTCGGCAAGGATCTGCTCATTGCGATCGAGAATGAGCCCGCGATGCGGCGCGGCCGGCACGAGGGAAATGCGGTTGCTCTCCGCACGCTGGATGTAATGCTCGTGCTGCACCATCTGCAGCCAGAAGCCGCGCACCAGCAGCGCGGTCGCGAGCAGCGCGACGAACGCCGCACCGACCTTCAGACGGCCTTGAAAGCGCGCCAGCTCACGGTCGAGATTTTTCAGTGGGGTGATGGCCATCCGGATTCCAGGCAATGCGGGCAGACGCCACCCACAGGGTGGCTGGCGGGTGGACCTTCACGGCGCGGGATGGTTGCAGGCACGCCGGCCAACCTCGCGGGACAGCACACGCGCTCACGCCCCGTCCCGCAGACTCTTGCCATGCCACAGGCGCAGGAAGCCCGCAACCAGAAACCAGAGCACGGCGCTGCTCGGCGCCACCAGCAGGATTTCCAGGCCGGTGGGCGGGTTGATCGCCAGCCAGCCGATCAGCAGGACCACCAGGTGCACACCCAGCAGGATCGGAAACACCTGCGCCGCCTGCCGTAGCGGATCGAACTGCAGCAGGCGCAACCGCAGGGACTGCAATAGATAGACACCGATCGTATAGCCGATCGCGTACTGGCCGAACACGGCGCCGTCCTGGAAGTCGGCCACCAGCCCCAAGGCAAAGGCAATGCCCAATCCAATCCGGGTCGGCTGGTAAAGCGCCCAGAATAGCAGCCCGACCAGCACGAAATCCGGGCGCAGCGCCAGCGCCCAGCCCGTCCAGGGGAGCTGTTCCAGCAGGACGGCGACCGCCAGGCTGCCCAGGATGCGGCTCCAGCTCACCGGGATGCGGTCACTGGGACTCATCGCGCGGTCTCCCCGGAGACACTCGTCAGGACCAGCACCGTGCGAACGCTCTGGATGCCGGCGAGCGGCTGACATTCGATGCGCAGGTACGGACCGGCCTGGGGCCGCGTCACTCGCAGCACCCGTGCGACCGGAATGCCGGAAGGATAGATGCGGTCGATGCCCGAAGTCAGCAGCCGGTCACCCGCGCGAACATCCGTATGCAGGGGCATGTAGCGCAACTCCATGCGGCCCTGGCCGCTGCCGGCGGCAAGCCCGCGCTGGCCCGTACGCTCGATATAGATCGGCGTCAGTTGCCCCGGATTGCTGACCAGCGTCACCTCGCTGGTTCCTGGGTAGACGCGGCTCAATTGTCCGAGCAGCCCCAGCCCGTCGATCGCCGGCAGCCCCTCGTGCAAGCCGGCGCGCGCGCCACGGTCGAGCGTGATGCGTTGGGCGAACCAGTCATGGCCCTGGTAGAGCAGGGACGCCGCCACCATCTTGCGGCCGGGCGACGCATCGAGCTGCAGCAAGGCCCGCAGCTGGGCGTTCTCCCGCGCCAGGTCGGCCGCGGCATCGAGTTCGACACGCAGCCTGACCTGTGCGTCGGCCAGGGCGTCGCGCTCCTTTTGCAGCATGCGGTGGCGCACGAAAAAGCCGCTCAACTCACTGGCGACCTCGGTCGGCGCCCGCGTCACCTCGCGCACCGGCTGCAACATCACCGACAGACCACCGCGCAAACCGTCGAGCGCCCGAAAACGCGTATCGAGCACGATGCAGACGACGCCCACCAACAGCCAGATAATGAGGCGCGCGGTCGGCCCCAGCCGCCGCGCGAACATGAGCTGACCGGCGCCCGCCATCTATCGACGCCTCCGCTCAGGCAGGCCGCGGAACGCCGCGCTCACTCGTTGGTGAACACCGTCGCCAGTTTGTCCATCTCCTCCAGCGCGCGCCCGGAGCCGCGCACCACGCAGGTGAGAGGATCGTCGGCGACGATCACCGGCAGGCCGGTCTCTTCCATCAGCAAGCGGTCGAGGTCGCGCAGCAGCGCGCCGCCGCCGGTCAGCACCATGCCCTTCTCGGCGATGTCGGCGCCGAGTTCCGGCGGCGTCTGCTCCAGCGCCTGCTTGACCGCGCTGACGATCGCATTGAGCGGCTCGGTGAGCGCTTCGAGGATTTCGTTGGACGACACGTTGAAGCTGCGCGGCACGCCTTCGGCGAGGCTGCGGCCCTTGACTTCCATCTCGCGAACTTCCGCACCCGGGAAGGCCGAGCCCATCTGCTTCTTGATCTGCTCGGCGGTGGCTTCGCCAATCAGCATGCCGTAGTTGCGGCGGATGTAGTTGATGATCGCCTCGTCCATGCGGTCGCCGCCGACACGCACCGAATTCGCGTAGACGACGCCACCGAGCGAGATCACGCCCACCTCGGTGGTGCCGCCGCCGATGTCGACCACCATCGAGCCGGTCGCGTCCGCCACCGGCATGCCGGCGCCGATCGCCGCCGCCATCGGCTCCTCGATCAAATAGACTTGCCGCGCACCGGCGCCGATCGCCGACTCGCGGATCGCGCGGCGTTCCACCTGGGTCGAGCCGCACGGCACGCAGATGATGATGCGCGGACTGGGGCGGAACATGCGGGTATCGTGCACCTTCTTGATGAAGTACTTCAGCATCTGCTCGGTGACGGTGAAGTCGGCGATCACGCCGTCCTTCATCGGCCGGATCGCCTGCAGGTTGCCCGGCGTGCGGCCCAGCATCTGCTTGGCTTCGGTGCCCACCGCCTGCACCGCCTTCTTGCCGCCACCTGCGAGGTCGGTACGTATCGATACCACCGAAGGCTCGTCGAGGACGATACCGCGGTCGCGCACGTAGATCAGGGTGTTGGCGGTACCGAGATCGATCGCAAGATCGGTCGAGAAATAGCTGGTCAGGAACTTGAACATGGTGGCGGCACCCCCGCACCGGGCGGGCAAAATGGCAGAAAAAACAAGGGGGCTATGATAACCTAACGGGCTTCGTTCCCGTAAGTATCCAGGTCTTCCACCATGTCCCTCAGTCCGGACGACGTCAAGCGCATCGCCCGTCTGGCGCGCATCGAAATCGACGACGCGCAGGCGCAGGCCACCCAGGGCCAGCTCAACACCATTTTTGGCCTCATCGCCGCGATGCAGGCGGTCAACACCACCGGCATCGAACCGATGGCGCACGCGCAGGAAGTCTTTCAGCGCCTGCGCGAGGACGCGGTCACCGAAACCGACCGCCGCGACGCTTTCCAGGCCATCGCCCCGGCCGTGGAGAACGGCCTCTACCTCGTGCCCAAGGTCATCGAGTAAGCCATGTTCGAATCGTCCCTCTCCACGCTGGCCGCGCAGCTCGCCTCGCGCGCCATGTCCAGCCGCGAACTCGCACAGGCCTGGCTCGACCGCATTGCCGCGCTCAACCCCGCCCTCAACGCCTTCATCACCGTCGATCCGGAGAAGACGCTGGCGGAGGCCACCGCCGCCGATGCCCTCATCGCCGCCGGCAAGGCC
>JANJWS010000066.1 GCA_024709425.1 Thiobacillus sp. | reverse complement strand
GGTCCTCGACATGCTGAGGAAGGCGCTCGACGGCTTCGCCCGCCTCGACGCCACCAAGGCGGTGGAGATCGCGCGCCAGGACCAGGCGGTCGACGAGGAATTCCGCCTCAACCTGCGCCACCTCATCACCTACATGATGGAAGACCCGCGCACGATCTCGGTCTTCATCGACATCCTGTTCGCCATCAAGGCGATCGAACGCATGGGCGACCACGCCAAGAACATGTCGGAATACGTCGTCTACATGGTCAAGGGCAAGGACGTGCGCCACACCTCGCTGGAAGAAATCGAACGGGAAGTGCTATAGGGCCTGCGCGCCAAAAAGCAACGGGCGCCCGCGGGCGCCCGTTTTTTCGCGTGCCGATTGTGGATTACCGGCCCGGCGGCACGTAGCCCGCGGCCTGGTCGACGGCGCCACCGCCGAAGAAGTAGCGGCTCATCTGCTCCATCAGGTAGCTGCGCGCCTGGGCATCGGCCATGTTGAGACGGTTTTCGTTGATCAGCATGGTTTGCTGACGCTGCCAGCCTGCCCACGCCTCCTTCGACACGTTCTCGAAAATCTTCTTGCCCAGCTCACCCGGGACCGGGGGAAAGGCCAGGCCTTCGGCCTCACGTCCAAGCTTCACACAGTTCACCATGCGTGCCATTTGCTGCTCCTGAAAAAAGGGTTGTGCAATTCTAACCCACGCTTCACTTGCGCCAGAACACCGGCGTCAACACCACCAGCAGCGTGAAAAACTCCAGCCGGCCAAGCAGCATGGCGAAGCTGCATACCCAGGTCTGGAAGTCGTTGAGGATGGCGTAGGTGCTGGCGGGGCCGACCTGGCCGAGACCGGGGCCCGTATTGTTGACCATCGCCACCACCGCAGTGAACGCGGTGAAGACGTCCAGCCCGGACGCGGACAGGATGAACGACAGCACGACGATCGACGCCACGTAGATGAATAGGAAGGCGAGCACGGCGTAGATGATCTTGTTCGGCACCGCCTGGTGCCCGAGCTTGGTATGGACTTCCGCGCTGGGGTGCGTGAGCTTGATCAGTTCGCGATACACCTGCTTGTACAGGAGCATCGCGCGCAGCATCTTGATGCCGCCGCCGGTGGAACCGGAACTGGCGACGAAACTCGACAGGAACAGCATCCACAGCGGCGCGAAATACGGCCACACGTTGAAGTCGGTGGTCGAGAAGCCGAGCGTGGTCGCGACGGAAATCGTATTGAACGACGCATAGCGCAACGCTTCCGGAAAATCGAGGTAGAAGCCCTTGTAAAGCAGAAAGCCCGTGAGCCCGAGGATGCTGACGCCGAGCACGCCGAACAGCCAGCGGATCTCGCTGTCGACCCGATAGGCAGCCAGGCTGCGCGTGCGGAACGCCATGAAATGCGTGGAAAAGCTGATCGCGGCGATCAGGGCGAACACCATGACGATGATTTCGAGCGTCAGGGAATCAAAATAGCCGAGGCTGGCGTCGTGCGACGACATGCCGCCCAGGCCCATCACGCTGAAGGCATGCACCAGGGCATCGAGCCAGCCCATGCCGCCGGCCCACAGCGCGACGATGCAGGCGGCGGTGAAGAGTGCGTAGACTACCCAAAGGCCCTTGGCGGTTTCCGCCATGCGCGGGGTGAGCTTGCTGTCCTTCATCGGTGTCGGTGTTTCGGCCTTGAACAGCTGGCGGCCGCCGACACCGAGCAGCGGCAATACCGCCACCACCAGCACGATCACCCCCATGCCGCCGATCCAGTGCATCTGGGTGCGCCACACGTTGATCGAGGGCGGCAGCGCGTCAAGGCCGGACAGCACGGTGGCGCCGGTGGCGGTGAGCCCCGACACCGCCTCGAAATAGGCATCGGTGAAGCTGAGGTCGGGAATATGCGCGAGCAGTGGCAGGGTCGAATACAGCGGCATGATCACCCAGATCAGCACCACCAGCAGGAAGCCGTCGCGCGTCTGAAGTTCGCGCTTGCCGCGCCGCGACACCAGCCAGAGCAGCGCTCCGGACAGAAAAGTCGCGGCGATCGCTTCGTCGAACGCGAGATGGGCACCGTCGCCGACGCCCAGCGAGATCGCCAGCGGCAGCAGGAACGCGGCCGCGTAGATCATCAGCACTTTCGACAGGATGTGGAGTACGGGCAGGATCTGCGACATCGGGGGCGGTACGGGCCGTCTCGGTGGGCCCGATGTTACCAGTTCATCCGCGCCAGAAGGTGCGCGTGAACAGGACGAAAACGGTAAAAAGCTCCAGCCGTCCCAGCAGCATGGTGAACGCGAGCAGCCAGGTCTGGAAATCGTTGAGGCCGGCGTAATTCGTGGCTGGCCCGACCTCGTTGAGCCCGGGGCCGGCGTTGTTGATGCAGGCGATGACCGCGGAGAACGCGCTGACGAAATCGAGTCCGCTCGCCAGCAGCACCAGCGTCATCGTCACCACGGTCGCGATGTACATCATGACGAAGGCCTGCACGGCGAAGACGATCTGGTTGGGTACCGCATGCGTGCCGATCTTCACCGGCAGGCGTGCGGCCGGGTGAAGCTGACGTTCGAGCTCGCGTATGCCTTGGCGATACATCAGGACCGCGCGGATCATCTTCAGGCCTCCGCCGGTGGAACCGGAACTCGCCGCGACGCAACTCAGGAACAGCATCCACATCGGTGCAAACATCGGCCACGCACCGAAATCGGTGCTGGCGAAGCCACAGTCGGTGGCGATCGATACCAGATTGAAGCTGACATGGCGCAGGGCTGTCAGATAGCTTGGGTACGTGCCGGCCAGCCAGACATACAGACTGATTCCGAGACAGCTCAGCAGAATCAGCCCGAGCACACCGCGCACCTCGGGGTCGTGTCGGTAAGCGGCCAGACTGCGCTGGCGAAACGCCAGGAAATGAGTGACGAAATTGAGTGCCGCGAGCAGCATGAACACGATCGGTACCGCTTCGATCAGCGGTGAATCGAAGTAGCCGACGCTGGCGTCGTGGGTGGAAAAGCCGCCCAGGCTCAGCGTGGCGAAGGCATGGCAGACGGCGTCGAACCAGCTCATCCCGGCAAGTTTCAGGGCCACCGCGCAAAGCACGGTCAGTGCCGCGTACATTGCCCACAACAGCTTGGCGGTATCGGCGATGCGCGGCGTGAGCTTGCTGTCCTTGATGGGGCCCGGCAGCTCGGCTTTCAGCAGCTGGCGGCCGCCGATGCCCAGCAGTGGCAGGATCGCCACCGCCAGCACGATGATACCCATGCCACCCAGCCAGTTGAGCAGATGGCGCCACAGATTGAGCGAGGGCGGCAGGGTGTCCAGCCCGCTCATGACCGTGGCGCCGGTTGTCGTCATCGCCGAGATCATCTCGAAATACGCATCGGTGAAGCTCATGCCCGGTGCGTAGATCAACAGGGGCAGCGTCGCCAGCGCCGGCAGCCCCGTCCACACCAGCAGCACGAGCAGAAAGCCGTCACGCACCTTGAGCTCGCGCCGCCAGCGCCGCCCGAACAGCCACAGCAGGAAGCCCGCAATCAGGGTGATCACAAACGATTCGTCGAAGGCGAACTGGGCGGCATCGTGCTCCACCAGTGCCGTCAGAAGCGGCGCCAGCATGGTGAAGGAAAAGATCAGGATCACCAGACCCAGCACGTGCAATACGGGTGCGATGCGGTGCATGGACGCAGTCAGAAGAAACCGAACCCGACCTGGAAGAGTTTTTCGACCTTGGGAATGATGCGCTTGTTGAGCGCGAACACGATAAGGTGGTCGTCCGCCTGCATGAGCGTGTCATGATGGGCGATGAGCACATCCTCGCCACGGATGATCGCGGCGATCGCCGCACCCTCGGGCAGCGCGACGTCACCGATGCGGCGCCCCACCACCTTGGACGTCTTGAGGTCGCCGTGGATCACGATTTCCAGCACTTCCGCCGCACCTCGGCGCAGGCTGTGCACCGCGGCCATGTCGCCGCGGCGGATTTTTGACAGCAGCGGCCCCACCGTCGCCTGGGCCGGCGAGATGGCGATGTCGATCTCGCCGCCCTGCACCAGGTTGACGTAGGCGGACCGGTTGATCAGCGCGATCACGCGGTGGGCGCCCATGCGCTTGGCCAGGAGCGCCGACATGATGTTGTCCTCGTCGTCGTTGGTGAGCGCACAGAAAACGTCCATCGACTCGATGTTCTCCTGCTCGAGCAGCTCTTCGTCGGTGGCATCGCCGGTGAGCACCAGCGTGCGGTTCAGCTTCTCGGCAAGTACGGTGGTGGTGGCCTTGTTGTGATCGATGATCTTGACGTCGTAGTCACGTTCGAGGCGCGCGGCGAGACGACGCCCGATGTTGCCGCCACCGGCGATCATGACGCGTTTGACGGGGCGCTCCATGCGCCGCAGCTCACGCATCACCGCCGGGATGTCCTCGCGGCGCGCGATGAAGAAGACTTCGTCGCCCGGCTCGATCACAGTGATGCCACGCGGCACGATACCGTGGTCACGCCGGTAGATCGCCGCCACCCGGCAATCGATGTCCGGCATGTGGCGGCGAATGTCCTGCAGCTCGTGGCCGACCAGGGGACCGCCGTGATACGCGCGCACCGCGACCAGGCGCACCTTGCCGTTGGCGAAATCGAGCACCTGCAGCGCTTCCGGGTGCTCGATCAGGCGACGCAGGGTCTCGGTGACTTCCTGCTCCGGGCTGATGATGTGATCGACGCCGAAATGCTCGGCGAGAAAAGGCCCCTCGATCTCGAGGAAATCCGCCGAACGAATCCGCGCGATGCGGGTGGGCACGTTGAACAGGGTGGCGGCCAGCCGGCTGGCGACAAGGTTGGTCTCGTCGCTCTGTGTCACCGCAACAAGCATGTCGGCATCGTCCGCGCCGGCGATCTTGAGAATCGAAGGGTGGGCGGCATGACCGCGCACGGTGCGAAGATCGAAGCGGTCCTGCAACAGCGCCAGGCGCGCGGCGTCGACGTCGACCACGGTGATGTCGTTGTTTTCGGCGACCAGACTTTCCGCCAGGTTGGCGCCGACCTGGCCGGCGCCGAGGATGATGATTTTCATGAAGCGGGGCGCGGAGCGCGGAGTGCGAAGCGCGGGAAAACCAGACGCTCGCGGCGTGTCCGATAAGGCGCACGGTTCATTGCGGGAAAGCCGGGCAACCTACAGGTCTTCATCGAGACGCCGGCCGTGCCGGATGTTGAGCTGCTTGAGCTTGCGATACAGGTGGGTGCGTTCGAGGCCCGACTTGTCGGCGACGCGGGTCATGCTGCCGCCTTCCTTCTGGATCAGGTGTTCGAAATACATGCGCTCGAAGGCATCCCGCGCCTCGCGCAGCGGAATGTCGAGCGGAATTCCGTGCGCCACGGCTGGCGCCGCCTGCTTCATCGGTGCAAGCACCCGGTTGACATCGACGGCATCGATCTCGCTCGCCAGCGCGGTCACCGCAAGTGTGCGCACGACATTGTTGAGCTGCGGCAGGTTGCCGGGCCAGTCGAAGTTGCGCAACTGGTTCAATGCCGGCGTGGTGAGGCGGCGGACCGGGCAGACACTGGCCTCGATCAGCTGCGCCAGCATGAAGTTGGCGATCTCGGGCACGTCCTCGCGGTGTTCGCGCAGCGGGGGAATCTGGATCGCCAGGCTGGACAGCCGGTAATAGAGCCGGCTGTCGAACTCGCCCGTGGCGACCATGGCGTCGACGCTACGACTGCTGGCGCACACCAGGCGGGCACCGCTACCCTCGATGCGGTCAAGCAGCAGCCCGAGTCCTTTCTGCTCCAGCCGTCCCAGTTCACTGGCATCCGGCAGGTACAGCGTGCCGCTGCCAAGATCCTCGGTAAAACCCACGGGATCGGAAACCAGCCGCGCACGATCCTTGATCTCCAGCCACGGCGTGCCGGGCTGGTGCAGAAAATGCGCACAGATCTCGAAACCACTGCCCGGTTCGCCGAGCAGCATCACCGGCGCGGTATTGCCCGCGATCTGGGTCAGGCGCTTCTTCAGGTCGAGGATCTGCGGGCTCCTGCCCAGCGCCGACAGGTCCATGCTGGCGCTGCGGCGCGGCAGGGCCACACCGCGCTTGATCGCCTTGTTGACGGTGTCGATGAGCTTGGCAAGCGCAACCGGCTTTTCCAGAAAATCGGTGGCGCCAAGCCTGGTCGCCTCGACGGCGGTGTCGATGGTGCCGTGACCGGACATCATCACCACCGGCATGGTGAGCTGGCCACCGCCCGCCCACTCCTTCAGCAGGGTGACACCATCGGTGTCCGGCATCCAGATGTCGAGCAGCACGAGGTCGGGGCGGCGTTGCTGGCGGAAGGCCCGCGCAGCTTCGGCGTTTTCCGCCAGATGCACGTCGTAGCCCTCGTCGGTGAGGATTTCCGACAGCAGCTCACGAATGCCGACTTCATCGTCGACGACGAGAATATGTCCGCTCACGCGTTCTCCCCCGGTGCGGCAAAAACGGGCAGCGCGATGTACACGGCGGCGCCGCCTGACTTGAGGTTTTCGATATGGATCCTGCCGTGATGCTCTTCCACGATCTTCTTGACGATCGCAAGGCCAAGGCCCGTCCCCTTGGCCTTGGTCGTTGCATAGGGCTCGAACAGCCGCGTCATCAGGTGTTCCGGGAAACCGGCTCCATTGTCAGCTACGCTAAGACACACTGCATGGTTATCCAGGTGCGTGTGGATCCGAACCTGCGGGGTTTCGTGTCCGGCCAGCGCATCCTGCGCATTTTGCATCAGATTATGTATCACCTGGCGCAATAATGTGGAGTCCCCCGCGACACGCGGCAGGCCATCGTCGAGTTCGAGCACCAGACCGAGCGCCCGCGCGTCGTACAGCGTCAGCACCTCGCGGACGAGGGCATTGAGATCGAGCGCTTCGAGCCGCGCACGCGGCATGCGCGCATAGCTGGCGAACGCGTCCACCATGCTTTTCATCGCCGCGACCTGGTTGACGATGGTCTGCGTGGCGCGGGTCAGAAACTCCGCCTCCGGCGGATCCAGACGGCCGTCGAGTTTGCGCGCGATGCGCTCGGCCGACAGCTGGATGGGGGTGAGCGGATTCTTGATCTCGTGCGCCAGGCGACGGGCCACCTCGCTCCATGCGGCGTTGCGCTCGGCATCGATCAGGCGGGTAACGTCGTCGAACACCAGCACGAAGCCCCGCTCGATGCCGGCCGGCAGGCGGGTTCCGCGCAGCAGCAGGGCCTGCTTGCCGCCGACACCCGCATACTCGATCTGCGCCTGCCATTCCGCCTCCGGTCCGGCGAAATGGGCCGCTGCGGCGGCACCGAATTCGCGCAGCGCCCCCTCGGCGTCGCCGAGCGCATCCAGGCGCGCGGAGACGAGCGCCGTCGCATCGGCGCCCAGGATCTGCACGGCGGCGGCGTTCACCGCGCGTACGTGCAGGACCTCATCGAGCACCACCACGCCGGACGACAGGTTGGCCAAAACCCGTTCGAGGAAGGCCTTGGCCTGCTCGGTCTGCTGGTGATTCTGGGCAGCCTGCTCGCGCGCCTCCGAAAGCTGCCGCGTCATGCGGTTGAACGAATGGATCAGAACCCCCAGTTCGTCACGCCGCGTGGCCGACGGCATCTGCGAGAAGTCGCCTTTCGCCACCGCGCGGGTGCCGCGCGCAAGCGTGCGCAACGGCGCGCCGAGGCGCTCCGACAGCAGGTAGGCGATGACGAAGGTCATCAGGAGCGCGAGCATGAGTGTGAGCGTCAGCGCAACACCATAGATGCGCTTGATGCCAAGCCGCGACACCGCGATCTGCTGGTATTCCTGGTAGGCCACCTGCACGGCCTGCGCGTCGCGTGCAAGGCTTGCCGGCACCGGCTGCACCAGTTGCAGCAGGCGCGTCTCACCGGTGAGCGAAGTGGTGTAGACCGGCACGATCACGTGCATGACCAGGCCGCGCTCGCCGCCATCCTCGATGCGGCTGTAGGGCTGCTGTTGACGCACCTGCCACAGCACGCTGCGTTCGGGCAGCACCGGCAGCAGTCCACCGCGTTCGCCGCCGACGTGGGCGATCACGCCACCGCGCTCGTCGAACAGGGTCAGTTCCTGCACCGCACTCTGTTCCCGCAGGGTCGACAGACTGGTGATGACCGAACCCGGCCCCTCGTCCGACAGCGCGAGCGCCATGCGCTGCGCTTTCTTGTCCAGTTCGCGCAGCAGATCGTCGAGCGCGGCCTGGCCCAGGTTGACGCCGGCGGTCAGCGCGTTGTCGACGCGCACGTCGAACCAGGTCTCGATGGAGCGGTTGAGGAAGAAAACCGAGGCGCCATACACCACCAGTCCTGGCAGCATGGCGACGACGCCGAACATCGCCAGCAGCTTGAGCGTGAGCTTGGCGCCGAACACCCCCCGGCGGATGCGTTTCTGCAGCCACCAGAGGCGCCACCCGAGCAGGCCGAGCAAGGCCACGCCGAGCAGGCCACCAAAGGCAAACAGGCCCGGCAGGCTGTCGGAAAACGCCTCACTGTCGCTGCTGGCGTTGAACAACAGCCCCAGCACCACGATGCCCATCAACAGGGCGGCGGCAATCAGACTGCGCATCAGGGAACGACAGGGGCGGCTCGGGGTGCCACGGGGGCCTCGAACCACCATTCATGCCATGGCGTCGCAAGGTCCCACTTGTCGCCGGTCACCGGGCCAAACGACAGCGGCCTGGGCAACTGCGCGGTATCGAGACGCAAACGCAGGCGGCCAGTATAGACCTGTCCGGCCTTCAGCGCGCCACGCTCGAGCACCTGCCAGTCCTCCACCCGGCCAAGCAGCGCGAGGGCTTCGGCGAGCGTGGCCACGGTCTGCGTGCGGTAACCCGATTCGACCACATAGCGGCGCAGCAGCAGGTGGTAATAGATGCGCATCTTGCGCTCCGGTTCGGCAATGTCCTCGGCGAACCACCAGCTGCGAGGCCGGGACAGTTCCAGTTCCACCCTGAAATGCAAGGGGATGCCCCGGGACAGGGCATCTTCCAGGGTGGGGTTGAGTGCGAGGTCAATGTCGGCATCAAGCGAATAGCCCTGCGTCGTGGCCCGGATGGCCGCCTGGCGAACGGCATTCCTGTCCGCGGCGATCGCGCTCACCGCGAGGCCCAGCCACAACCAGAGCAGCAGCCAGCCCAGCCGCCGCAGGGCTGTCTCAGGTCTTGCGCAGCAGGGCGTAGAAGAAACCATCATGCTCGGCATCGGGCAGCAGCGATCCATCGGTCAGGGGCTCGGGCAGCGCACAGCGCTCGGCGTCGTGCGCGTGGCGCGCGAGGAACGCCTGCACTTGCCCGTCGTTTTCTTCCCGGAAGATCGAGCAGGTGGCATAAAGCAATGTACCACCGGGGGCAAGCACTCGCCAGAGTGCTTCCAGCATAACGGCCTGCTGCGCCGAAAACTGAGCGATGTCGTCGGGACGGCGCAGCCACTTGATATCGGGATTGCGACGCACCACGCCGGAGGCGCTGCACGGCACGTCGGCGAGGATGCGATCGAACGGTCGGCCGTCCCACCAGGCGTCCGGCCAGGCGGCGTCGCCTTCGATCAGGGTGGCGGACAACTGCAGGCGGTCAAGATTCGCCCGCACGCGCGCCAGCCGCGCAGCGTCGGCATCGAGTGCGACGAGGTCGACATCGGCGCGCTCCAGGATGTGGCCGGTCTTGCCGCCAGGCGCCGCACACGCGTCGAGCACGCGCTCGCCCGGCCGCGCGTCGAGCAGGCGCGCTGCCCACTGCGCGCCGGCATCCTGCACCGAAACCGCGCCGGACTCGAAACCGGGCAGGGCCTGCACGGGCACCGCCTTGTCGAGCGTGACGGCATCGGGGCCGGTCTGGCACGCGCTCATCCCCGCCTCCGCAAGCCGTTGCAGATAGCCGGCGACATCGCCGTGGCGGGCGTTGACGCGCAGGGTGAATGGCGGATGCATCAGTCCTGCTTCGAGCACGCCCTGCCAGCGCTGCGGATGCTCCGCCTGCACTTTCGCAATCCACCACCCGGGGTGCGACCAGCGGCCGGTCGGCGTGGCATCGGCGGTCTTTTCCAGCCCGGCGCGGCGACGCTGAAAATTGCGCAGCACCGCATTCGCCAGCCCGCGCCGCCAGCCCGCACCGGCGGCGTCGACGGCGTTGTGGACCACCGCGTGCGCCGGAGCGCGCGTCCACGCCAGCTGGTACAGCGCCACCCGCAGCAGCCAGCCGAGCTGCGGGTCGGTGAGCGGGCGTTCGAGCAGCGCGGCGAGCCACGCGTCCAGCCGGCCGAGCTGGCGCAGGCTGCCGTAGACGATGTCCTGCAGCGCGCCGCGTTCGCCCGCGCTCTCCAGCTGCGCGAGGCGAGCCGGCAGGGCCTGGTGCAGCGCCGTGCCGCCGAGCACGTCGGCGAGCGTGGCGGCGGCGAGCTGCTGCAGCTTATGCACGCGCCGCGCCGTCCAGGTGCAAGCCGGGCGCGAGCGGCCGCCCGGCGAGGTAGGCCGCGATGGCCATGCGCTTGCCGCCGGCCGGCTGCACCTCGGTGAGCGCCAGTGCGCCCGTGCCACAGGCGACGTGCAGCGCCGCACCCTGCGCCACCAGGATCTCTCCCGGCACGCCCGCGCCATTGACGGCATCGGCCGCCCAGATCTTCAGCGGCGCGTCCTCGACGCGCGTCCAGGCGCCGGGCACCGGATTGTAGGCACGCACCGCGCGCGCCAGGGTTTCGGCCGGCTGCGTCCAGTCGAGCTGTGCTTCGTCCTTGCTGAGCTTGGCGGCGTAGGTGGCCTCGCGCGCGTCCTGCACCTGCGGCGTCAGCGCGTCGAGCCGCGCCAGCGCCACGACGATGGCCTGGGCACCTGCGGCGGCGAGCGCGTCGTGCAGGCTGCCGGCGGTGTCGTCGGGGCGGATCGGCACCATTGTCTTCGTCAGCATGGCGCCGGTGTCGAGCCCGGCGTCCATCTGCATGATGGTGATGCCGGTTTCGGTGTCGCCCGCGAGCATCGCACGCTGGATCGGCGCCGCACCGCGCCAGCGCGGCAGCAGCGAGGCGTGGATATTGAGGCAGCCGCGGCGCGGCAGGTCGAGCACCGCCTGCGGCAGGATCAGGCCGTAAGCGGCGACCACCATCACGTCAGGATGCAGCGTGGCGAGTTCCGCCTGCGCTTCGGGTGTTTTCAGGCTGGCTGGCTGGGACACCGGCAGGCCGCGCGCCAGCGCCGCCCGCTTGACCGCGCTGGGGACGAGCTTCATGCCGCGCCCGGCCGGCCGATCGGGTTGCGTGAGAACGAGAACGATGTCGTGGCCGGCATCCGCCAGCGCGTCGAGCGCGGCCGCCGCGAAGGGCGGCGTGCCGGCGAAGATGAGCCGCATGCGCGTCGCGCTCAGAGCGAGGCACGCACCGGCGCGGCGTCGGGACGGTGCTCGCGCAACTGTTTCAGGAGCCGGGTCTTGATGCGGTTGCGCTTGAGCATGGACAGGTAATCGACGAACACCTTGCCTTGGAGGTGATCCAGTTCGTGCTGGATACACACCGCCAGAAGCCCATCGGCCTGCAATTCGAACGGCTTGCCGTCACGGTCGAGCGCGCGCACGGTGACGCGTTCCGCGCGGGTCACGCGGTCGAACACGCCGGGCACCGACAGGCAGCCTTCCTCGCCTTCCGCCTGGCCGGAACTGTCGACGATTTCGGGGTTGATGAACACGCGCAGGTCATCGTGCGTCTCGGAGATATCGATCACGACGACGCGCTCGTGGACGTTGACCTGGGTAGCAGCAAGACCGATGCCGGGTGCCGCGTACATGGTCTCCGCCATGTCGTCGACCAGGCGGCGGATGCGATCATCCACCGCCTGCACCGGCTTGGCGACCGTGTGCAGGCGCGGGTCGGGGTAATGGAGGATCGGGAGTCTGGCCATAAAAAGCTTTACGAATGAAAGGGCTGGGCGCAAAATTTGATGCGAAGTCTGCATCGGGTTGCGGTACGCCCTAAATATACGGCAGAGGATGGCCGTAAGCTATGCGCACATTCAATAATTTCAATGGAAGATTGGACAAAGTTCAAATGGAGGGTTCCCCCGTGCGCCGACTCGTAGCTTCCCTTGCCATGCTGCTGGCCCTGCCGGCCCTGGCCGATACCCTTGCCCTGCGGGACAACGCACCGGACCAGTATGTCGTGGTCAAGGGCGACACCCTGTGGGATATTTCCGGGCGTTTTCTCAAGGATCCGTGGCGCTGGCCCGAGATCTGGAACCTGAACCGCAAGGACATCAAGAACCCCCACTGGATCTATCCCGGCGACCGCATCGTGCTCGACCGCAGCGGCACCACGCCCCGACTGACCCTCATCAAGGGCGACGCACGCGGCCTGCCGACCCTCAGGCTTTCGCCGGGGGTACGCGCCACCGAAATCAGCGACGAGGCCATTCCGCCCATCCCTGCGGGCGCGATCCAGGCGTTCCTCAAGCAGCCGCTGATCATCGAGCCCGGACAACTGGACCGCTCGCCGCGCATCGTCGGCACGAACGAAGAGCGCGTCATCCTCGCGGCCGGTGACACCGCCTTCGCGACCAGTGACGGTTCGGGCACCAAAAGCTGGCAAATCTACCGCCAGGGCCAGGCCCTGACCAACCCCGACAACGGCGAGCTGCTCGGCCACGAAGCCATCTATCTCGGTGACGCCGATACCGTCCTGCCGGGCGACCCGCAAAAACTGATGATCACCCGCACCACCCAGGAAGTGCTGGCGAAAGATCGCCTCCTGCCGGCGAACCAGGACACCGTGTTCGAATTCGTGCCGCACGCGCCGGAACACCCCGTTTCCGGCCGTGTCATCTCGGCCTATGGCGGCGAAGCGCTCTCCCAGGCGGGCCGCTACCAGACCATCGTCATCAACCGTGGCGCCAAGGACGGCCTCGAACCCGGCCATGTGCTGGCGGTCCACCGCGCGGGCCGGCTGGTGAAGAACGAAAAGACCGAAGGCGGACGGCAGCGCTGGGTCTTCCTGGACAGCGACTGCATCAAACCCGGGGAGAAGGTCAGCTTCGACCAGCCCTATGACCCCGGCAAGGTCATGCAGGACTGCAAGAGCGCCGAAGTCCAGGCGGGCCCCTGGGCCTACATGGATGTCGGCTGTCTCAAGCCGGGCAAGCACGTCAGCTTCGACCGGTTCTTCGATCCCAAGGACGCGTATGACCGCCAGTGCGTCGAGAAGAAGGAAGCCGAGACGATCCAGCTCCCGGACAGCCGCACCGGCCTTGCCATGGTCTACCGCGTGTTCGACCGCGTCGCCTACGCGCTGATCATGCAGTCCGAGCGCCCGGTCTATCTGCTCGACACGGTCAAGAACCCCTGAGCGCGCACGACCTCGACCCGTGGCTGCGCCTGGCCCTCGTGCCGGGCGTCGGCAACACCGGCCTGCTTCGCCTGCTGACGGCCTTCGGTTCCCCGGAGGCCGTTTTGGCGTCGGGACGCGGCGCACTGTCGGTCCACCTCAATGCCGCCCAGTGCGACGCGCTGCTCGCCGAACCGGACCGCGCCACACTCGACGCCACCCACGCCTGGCTCGACCAGCCCGGCAACAGCCTGCTGACGCTCGCCGACGCCGACTATCCGCGCCAGCTGCTGGAAATACCTGATCCCCCCGCCCTGCTGTACTGCAAGGGCCGGCGCGAACTGCTGGCCGAGGCGGGGCTCGGCATCGTGGGCAGCCGCAACGCCACCCCGCAGGGGGTGCGCGACGCCGAGGCCTTCGCCCACGTCCTGTCGGACGCGGGGCTCACCATCGTCAGCGGCCTTGCACTCGGCATCGACGCCGCCGCGCACCGCGGCGGCCTGGCAGGCGCAGGCTCGAGCGTGGCGGTCATCGGCACCGGGCTCGACCGCATCTATCCCGCACGCAACCAGGCACTGGCGCACCGGCTCGCCGAAGCCGGCCTCATCGTGTCCGAATTCCCCCTCGGCACACCGCCGCTGCCGGGCAACTTTCCCCGGCGCAACCGGATCATCAGCGGTCTGTGCCGCGGCGTGCTCGTCGTCGAGGCGGCCCCCGACAGCGGTTCGCTCATCACCGCGCGGGTGGCCACCGAGCAGGGACGCGAGGTGTTCGCCATTCCCGGCTCGATCCATTCGCCCCTGGCACGGGGCTGCCACGCGCTCATCAAGCAGGGCGCCAAACTGGTCGAATCCGCCGCCGACATCCTGGAGGAGTTCGCGTGGCCCGCGCAACGACTCCCGGCCGCGCCGCAGCACGCGGCCGGCGATCCCCTGCTGGATGCGCTCGAAGGTGCGCCGGCCACGCTCGACAGCCTGGCACAAAGAACCGGGTTGACGCTGGATGCGCTTTCGGCGAAGCTGTTGACGCTCGAACTGGACGGTCGTGTCGCGGCCCTGCCCGGCGGGCGCTACCAGAAACTCCACTGAGACCATGCTCGACATCCTGGTTTACCTCTACGAAAGCTTCCGCATGGCGGAACTCGCACCCGACCGCGACGCGCTGGAAAAGCGCCTGTTCGCCGCCGGTTTCGAGGAAACCCATATCAATACCACGCTCGACTGGTTCGGCCACCTGGCGAACAGCGCCACCCATGAGCGACTTGCGCTGGCGATCGACCGCCATTTCGCGCCCGAGGAGATCGAGCGACTGGACGAAGCCTGCCGCGCCGAGCTGGCGTTCCTGGTCGGCGCCGAAGTGCTCGACCCCGAATCGCGCGAATGGGTCATTTCGGGTCTGATGCAACTGGCCGGCGAAGACATCGACCCTGACCACGTGCGCTGGATGACCCTCATCGTCCTGTGGTGCCGCGGACGCATCGAGCATTTCACCCACCTCGAAGACATGCTGCTGAATCACGAGCCAGGACGCCTGCACTGATGTCCAAGCTCGTCATCGTCGAGTCGCCGTCGAAATCCAAATCGCTGAAGAAGTATCTCGGCGCCGACTACGACATCCTCGCCAGCTACGGCCACGTGCGCGACCTCGAGCCGAAGACCGGCGCGGTCGATACTGAAAACTTCTCGATGAAGTACCAGATCATCGAGCGCAACGCCAAGCACGTCGACGCCATCGTCAAGGCCGCGAAGAAGGCCGACGAGGTCCTGCTCGCGACCGACCCGGACCGCGAAGGCGAGGCGATCTCCTGGCACATCAGCGAAATCCTGAAAGAGAAGAAGGTCAAGACGCCGATGAAGCGCGTCGCCTTCTACGAGATCACCGAGTCGGCGATCCAGGACGCCGTGCGGCATCCGCGCGAGATCGCGTCCGACCTCGTCGACGCCCAGCAGGCACGACGCGCACTCGATTACCTGGTCGGCTTCAACCTGTCGCCGCTGCTGTGGAAGAAGATCAGCCCGGGCCTTTCCGCCGGCCGCGTGCAGTCGCCGGCGCTCCGCATGATCGTCGAGCGCGAACTCGAGATCGAGGCCTTCGTGGCACGCGAATACTGGACGCTGCACCTCGACACCCATAAAGGCGCGCAGCCCTTCACCGCCAAGCTCACCCATTTCCGCGGCGAGAAGCTCGAGCAGTTCTCGGTCGAGCACGAGGCGCGCAGCAAGGAATGGCTCGCGACACTGGAAAGCAAGACCGCGACGGTCATGCGCATCGAGAAGAAGCGCCGCGCACGCAACCCCGCCGCGCCCTTCACCACCTCGACGCTGCAACAGGCCGGCGTGCGCAGCCTCGGCATGACCACCGACCGCGTCATGCGCACCGCGCAGCAGCTGTACGAGGGCATCGACCTCGGCGAAGGCCCGGTCGGCCTCATCACCTACATGCGGACCGATTCGGTGAACCTCGCGCAGGAAGCGATCACCGAGATCCGCAAATACGTGGGCGCGCACTTCGACAAGGACTACCTGCCACCTTCCGCGATCGCCTACAAGGCCAAGACGAAGAACGCGCAGGAAGCGCACGAGGCGGTGCGCCCGACCTCGGTGCTGCGCACGCCCGATGCCGTGAAGCCCTTCCTCACGCACGACCAGGCCCGCCTCTACGAGCTGATCTGGAAACGCACCGTCGCCTGCCAGATGACGACTGCGCAGTTCGACACCGTCGCTGCCGACATCACCGTGGGCGACGGCACCTTCCGCGCCACCGGGCAGACGCTCGCCTTCGCCGGTTTCCTCGCCGTCTACCAGGACGACGAGGAAGAAGAGGAGTCGAAGCTGCCCGCGCTCGCCGAGGGCGAAACACTGCCGGTCGACCGGCTCTACGGCGAGCAGCACTTCACCCAGCCGCCACCGCGCTACACGGAGGCGTCGCTGGTGAAGGCGCTCGAGGAATACGGCATCGGCCGTCCCTCGACCTACGCCAGCATCATCTCCACGCTGCAGGACCGCGAATACGTCGTGCTGGAGAAAAAGCGCTTCCAGCCGACCGACGTCGGCCGCCTGGTTAACTGCTTTCTCACCCGCCATTTCACGCACTACGTCGACTACGATTTCACCGCCAAGCTGGAAGACAAGCTCGACGATGTCTCGAACGGCAAGCGCGTATGGTCACGCCTGCTGGGCGAATTCTGGAAGGAATTCGATGGTGAACTGCGCGCCAAGCAGGAGGTCGCGCGCGGGTGCCCGATCGAGGAAGCCTGCCCCAAGTGCGGCAAGCCCCTCTTCATGCAGGCGAGCAAGCGCGGGCTCTTCATCGGCTGCTCCGGCTATCCGGACTGCGACTACACACGCCCGCTGCATCCGGCCACCGCCGAGGGTGACAACATCCTCGGCAAGGATCCCGCCACCGGCCTGGACGTCAAGCTGCTTTCCGGCCGCTTCGGGCCGTATGTACAGATCGGCGAGATGCCCGAGGACAAGAAGGCGCCCAAGCCCCGCCGCGCGTCCTGGCCCAAGGAAATACCATTGGAGAACGCCACGCTCGAGCTGGCGCTCAAGTTCCTCTCGCTGCCGCGCGAAGTCGGGCACCACCCCACCACCGGGCTGCCGATCGTCGCCAACAACGGCCGCTTCGGGCCGTATCTCCTGCACGACGGCAAATTCAAGTCGATTCCCAAGACCGACAGCGTGTACGAAATCGACCTGCCACGCGCACTCGAGGTGCTGGCCATGGAGCGCGCACCGCGCGGCGCCGATTCCGCCGCCTCGGTACTGAAGACGCTCGGCCCGCATCCCGACGACGGCAAGGACATCACCGTGCGCAGCGGCCGCTATGGCCCCTACGTCAAGCACGGCAGCACCAACGCCACGCTGCCGAAGGACATCACGCCCGAGGAGATCACCCTCGACGAGGCGCTCGGTCTCATCGCCGCGCGCGTCGCCAAGGGACCCGCCAAGAAACCGGCCCGCAAGGCAAGCGCCGCGAAGACAGCCGGCGACAGACCGAAGACTGCGGTGGCGAAGCCCAAGGCAGCCAAGACGCCTGCGGCCAAGAAACCTGCCGCCAAGAAACCTGCGGCGAAGAAGCCGACCCCCCAGAAGAAGCCGGCAACCAAACGTCCCGCGGCATGAGCACGCCCCCCGGCCTGCTCATGGTCAATGCCTTCATCGGCACGGCCGGCTACAAGAAGCTGTACCAGGAACTCGGCTACGCCGTGGTCACCGAGTGGTCCGAGCGCAAGGCGATCAACCTGTTGCGCCGCAATCCGCCAGCGGTCATCGTCGCGGATTTCTATCACCAGGCCGATTTCCGTGACCGCCTGTCGAACCTCGAGTCCCTGCTGGCGGCGGCGCAACGCTGTACCAACACGCGCATCCTGGTATTTTACGACCCCGCCCATCAGGACGCGCTGGAGAAAGTGAGCGCCCGCTTGCGCATCGACGCTGCATTCACCCTGCCCGTCGACGAAACGCGCCTGCGCGAGACGCTGACCGCCTGGCATGCCGCGTCATCGCCTCCCGCACACGGCGATTAAACTTTGTCCGGCGCCTGCCGTTATTCCATGAGCATTCACTGTGGAGACCACCATGCGCCAACTCGCCGTCCTGCCCCTCCTGCTGGTCACCGCGCTGGCCCAGGCTGCGCCGCTCACCTTGGGCATCGTGCTGGACCAGAACGAATCGCTCGCCGACATCGACACCATCCAGCGCTACCGCGCCTTCGCGGGTGAAGTCGAACGCAACGTCGGGCAACCCGTACGCCTGCAGTATTTCACCCGCGGATTCAACGCCATCAAGCGCGCCAAGGATCGCGAGCTCGACATGGTGTTTGCCCCCGCGCAGGTGATCGCCAACATCGGCAAGTTCAAGTTCGAGCCCATTCTCAAGACAGAACAGTCCACCGCCGCGTCCTTCGTCGCCGGGCCGAACTACCAGGGCAACCTCGCCGCGAAATCCGGCGCCCGCCTTGGCATGCCCGACTATGAATCCCTGATGGGGGGCCTGGCGCGCAGCGAAATCAACAGCCGTGGCCTCGCCAAGACCGACTTCACCGAAATCAAGTTCCATCGCATGGCGGAGGCGCCGCTGTACGGCCTCAAGCTCGGCCGTTATGACCTTGCCGTCGCGTCGGCCGAGGAAGCCAAGACCTGGACCGCCGCCAACGGCGGCCGCATCGTCTACACCAGCACCGCCGTCCCGTTGCGCGCGCTGTCGGTACACGCCGATACCGTGTCCGCCCCCGCGCAGCAGAAACTCGTCGCCGGCCTCCAGAAGAACAACAGCCTCAAGCTCGCGCTCGCCTCGGCGAACAAGGCCGACTTCAAGGGCGTCGCCTCGATGCTGAACACCACCCCGACCAGCCTGCCGGGCGGCAAGCTCATCAACGCCGCCGAGGCACGCGACCTCATCGCCAAGGGGGTTCCGGTCTACGATGTGCGCGAGGACGAGGTCTACAACGCCGGCTATGTGCCCGGGGCGATCCACGTGGCCTACAAGGAGGGCAGCGCGAAGGAGGTCGGGTTCGATCCGGCCGACGACCAGTTCTCCCTCAACCGCCTGCCCAAGGACAAGAACGCGCCCTTCATCATGTATTGCGACGGCACGATTTGCTGGAAGAGCTACAAGTCCGCCGTCATGGCCATCAAGGCGGGCTGGAAAAACGTCTACTGGTTCCGCGGCGGCTTCCCCGAGTGGAAGGATGCCGGTTTCACCATCGCGAAGAAGGAATGAGCCAGCAAGGCCGAAGCAAAAAAGCCCGGGCTACCGCTCGGCGTTTACTTAGGGAAGCACTTTATTCCGTCATCGCCAGGCCCGCAGCGCCGTGGCAATCCAGAGGTCGTTGATTTCACGAACATTCTGGATTGCTTCGCTACGCTCGCAATAACGAATTTCGATTGACCCCAGATTGTCCATTGGCCAATGCGCCAAAGATCCAGCGGGTTGGCCAAAACGGCGACACGCGCAGGGACCTTCTGCGCAGACGGTGATGAGCACGACCGAGACAGCACGACGCTCACGCATCGAGCGGACTCACCACCCCGCGCCCGCCGCGGTTCAGCACGTGCGTGTAGATCATTGTCGTCGCCACGTCCTTGTGGCCGAGCAATTCCTGCACCGTGCGGATGTCATAGCCCGCCTGCAACAGGTGCGTCGCAAACGAATGACGCAGCACGTGCGGCGTCACCGGCTTGTGGATATCGGCAAGCTTCGCCGCCTCGCGCACCGCACGCTGCACGCTGGCTTCGTGCAGATGGTGCCGCCGCTCCGTACCGCTGCGCGGATCGACCGAACGCACCGCAGACGGAAACACGTACTGCCACCCCCACGACCTCGCCGCATTCGGGTACTTGAGCGCCAGCGCGTCCGGCAGATACACCTCGCCGAACCCCGCGTCGAGGTCGCGCTCGTGCAGCGCCTTCACCTTGTCCAGATGCGCCTTGAGCGGAAGCATCAGGTTTTCCGCAAGCACCGTCACCCGATCCTTGTTGCCCTTGCCCTCACGCACAATGATTTCGCGGCGGGTGAATTCCACATCCTTCACGCGCAGGCGCAAGCCCTCCAGCAGCCGCATCCCCGTCCCGTACAACAGGGTGGTCACCAGCCCCATCGTCCCGGACGTCGCGCCCAGCAGGCGGCGCACTTCCGTTTGCGTCAGCACCACCGGCAGGCGTTTCCCCGGTTTCGCCGCAACCACCTCATCCAGCCACGGCAACTCCTGGCCCAGCACCTCCCGATACAGAAACAGCAACGCAGACTTCGCCTGATTCTGCGTCGACGCCGACACCCCGCGTTCCGTGGCAAGATGCGTCAAAAAAGCCGTCAGTTCCGCCGGCCCCATCTCCTTCGGGTGGCGTTTACCGTGAAACAAGACGTATCGGCGCGCCCAGTCGACATAGGCCTCCTCGGTGCGAATGCTGTAGTGCCGCACGCGGATCGCCGCCCGGAGACGATCCAGAAGCCGGGGGGATTGGGGAGAAATGGCTTTGACTTCCATCCGTGAAATTTTAGGTCGCCCTAAAATGCAGCGCAAGCATGGAAATGGTTGTGGGACAGCAACTTATCTTGCGGACGATTGATTTATCCAGCCTCTGCTGCTAGATTTTGTGCTGTCTAATTTACGTTGGGCAGCAGAGCGTGCCGACCGTCTGCAATCCACTTTCTGATGTCGGCCACTTCAACTAACTGGAGAGTTTTATGAAAACATTTATTAGTTTATCTATTATTGGAGCAGTTATTTTTTCTGCCTCCGGCTGTGCTCCGATTATTTCAGGAACAATGAATTTGAGCGTTACTGATGATGTTGTCTGGGAAAAGACTGCAAAATACTTCGGGACGGATCGAAAAAGCCTCACAATAACAAACATAGAAAAACACACACTTGCAACGTCTTATCAAACCAAATACAAAGGCAAACTATACAACTGCTCTGTTTACTATGGCGAAGTTCAGTGCAAAGAGCCTGGTACTTAATCGTAGGCAGATGCCCAACCCATCATTCCACCGGACCTGCGCGAAAAGCCGCGCAGGCCGGTGAATTCAGACGTTCGGCGTCTTCACTCAGGCCCCGCCGCCAATGGTGAAATCACCAAGCTGCACCACGATGTACCCGTCCTCCGTCTCGTGGCTCACCGCCTCGCCGTGCCAGCACAGGTGCGCAATGCAATCGCGCATGTGGTCGTCGGCCTGGCATTGCGGCACTGCGAACTCGTCAATTCCGCTCGTCGCCTCGCCCTCACAGCGGATCAGTCCTTCCGCCGCCATACTGGCGATCCGGTGCGCCCGGTCATCGGCCATCTTCTCGGCCAGTTCGCGGGCGACCTTCCGTTCTGCGGGAACGTAGCCGCCGCATTCTTCCCATGTCAGTGCCATGCCTTGCTCCTTGAAAGTCAGTCTCCGCAGGACGGCGACGCCGAACCCTGCGTTCGAGGGGACGCCTTCGGCCTACCGGCCTCGTCGCCCCTCACCTCGCCGTTGGGCGTCTTCACCGTTCATCCTGCCGGGAGGTCATCACCTTGCCGACCATTTGCGAATGCGAGCCGAGTTCGCTGATCCCGATGCCGCTGACGCCGAGGTATTCCTTGCCGGTCTTCTCGTCGCGGATCAGATACACCCCGCGCTTGCTGTTGTAGGCCAGGTCATCCTCGAAGACGCCTATCCTGGTCACCGTTGCCCGCGCGTTGTCCTTGACCGTCACTTTCTTCGCGTTCCGTGTCTGGCTGTGCATCGGCATGTCCGGGGATGGGCCGCAACCGCCCAACCCTACGGTCAACACGGACGCTGCGCCAATAAGCGCTTTACGCATGATTTGTCTCCTTTCCCGGCGCAGCGCCGGTTACCTTCACGTTATGCGGCAACAGGTTGCGCCTCGCTCGTTGCAAACTTCACAACCATCGGTTCCGGAACTTCGTAGCCCATCATCGACTCCAGAACGTAGGCCGGTCGCCCGTTTTTCATCGCCAGTCGGTGCGCCTCTGCTACCGCTTCGGCTTCAACAAAGTGCTGTTTGTTCGGTGCTTGTCCGCCTTCTGCGAACACCATCCAAAATTTGTAGTGCGTCATCTTCTGTCCTTTCAAAGTTCCCGCCTAACCCGGCGGTCAAGCGGGACGCCTGCCGGCGATAAAGCCGCCGTCAGTCGCCCCTTACCTCTGCGTTAGGGAGAACCAGATGCGTGGAAAATGTCTCTGTGGGTTGGTGGAATTTGAGGTTATCGGCACGGCTCCGAAGCTCTACCAGTGCCATTGTTCGCTTTGTCGAAAGCAAGGGGGATCCACATCAAATACTGCAACCATTGTGAGCGCTAGGAATTTCCAATGGCTCGCCGGCCAAGAACACATTTCGTCCTGGATTAAGGACACAGGGTACCGTTCTGACTTCTGCTCGAAGTGTGGCTCCCCCGTGCCTAATCCTCTCAGAAGTACGCCCTACTACTGGGTGCCTGCAGGTCTATTTGAAGGTGATGTTCAGCTAACAATCAGCGCTCATTTTTTCGTTGGCTCCAAGGCCTCGTGGGACGTCATCACATCGCCGGGAGTACAGTATGAAACCATGCCGGAATTGTCAGAGCTTTTGCCGCCGGATGCTGATGCCTAACACCGTCATCAACTCGGACGTGCAAAAGCGCCGCTCCGCTCTGCTTTTGCACGCCGGTTATGGCGAACGTTAGGGCTATCCATATCGACGTATGGCTTTTTGTATGGGATGGTGATACTCTGCGTCCATGGCTAAAACGCGCTTTGATTGGGACTCAGACAAGGACGCCGAGAATCAGAGAAAGCACGGGGTCTCCTTCTCCCGTGCCCAATACGCCTTTGCGGACCCGCAGCGCGTGATAGCCAAGGACGAGGCACACAGCCAAACCGAAGAACGGTTCTATTGCTTCGGCGAAGTTGACGGCGGCGTGCTCACGGTGCGGTTCACATACCGCGCTTCGGTTATTCGAATCATCGGCGCCGGTTATTGGCGCAAAGGAAAGGCGATCTATGAGCGCGAAAATTAAATACACCGATGAACCCCTTGGCAAAGTTCAGGTGGTTCCCGACTTCCTCCCCTCGCCCGCTGAATTGGCATTTCGTGAAGAGGGCGTGAAAGTAACTCTGGCTCTGAGCAAGAAGAGCATCGAGTTCTTCAAGTCGGAGGCTTCAAAGCATCACACGCAGTACCAGCGCATGATTCGCAGGCTTCTCGACGCTTACGTTGATAGCCAAGCAGCCCCAACCCGGCAGTCCACACGGACGCTGCGCGATAAAGCCGCGCAGCGCCGGTGACTTCTACGTTAGGGCTTGCTTGACATCCGCTCACGGTTACATACACTGTACGTATGATTAAGTTCGAGTGGGATTCAGCCAAGGCCACGGAAAACATCAAGAAGCACGGGGTTTCCTTCGAGGAAGCCCAGACTGTCTTCTACGATGAGTTTGCTATCCAGTTCTTCGATGATGACCACTCATCTGATGAAGAGCGTTTTCTGTTGTTGGGTATGAGCACGGGAGCAAAATTGCTTCTCGTCGCTCACTGCGAACGGGAAGCAGGTCACGTCATCCGCATCATTTCCGCCCGCAAGGCTACCAAACGTGAAAGCGCGTTTTACGGGAAGTGAAGAACCATGAAAGCTGAATACGATCTCTCCAAAATGAAGTCTCGTAGGAACCCCTACGCGTCGAAGCTCAAGACACCCGTCACCATGCGGCTCTCCGAAGACGTAGTAGCCTATTTCAAACGCATGGCGGTCGATGCCGGGGTTCCTTACCAGAGCCTTATCAATCTCTATCTCCGCGACTGTGTAACGCAACATAGGCAGGTACAAATTGCCTGGCCCAGCAAGCCCTAACCTATCGGTCAACCGGACCGCCTGCAAGCTGCGCTTGCAGGTCTCCTCCTCTTTCGATTGATCGGAACGACTCCATTCAATCTGGCACATCAGATGAATTTGGACGTTATGCATCAAGAATCTGTATAACCCTGCGCTCAAGCGGGACTGGCTCACCCGAACCAGGCTCTTCCTCAAGACTGTGATCCCGAGCCGTAAGGCTACCCGGGACTACTTGAATCAAGGTGAAACAGATGCCGAAAATTGATGAATACGAACTCGAAGTGCTGAGCGCTTTCGAGAAAGGCCAATTGAAGTCGGTCGCAACGAAAGCCGAACTTGCCAAGTTCAAGGCTGCTGCACGCGCTACCGCAATCAAGGATCGTCGGGTCAATATCCGCCTGTCCTCTGGCGACCTGAACGATATTCAGGTCAGAGCCCTAGAGGAAGGTGTGCCCTACCAAACGCTAATTGCCAGCGTCTTGCACAAGTACGTCACTGGCCGCCTTGCGGAGCGGCCTGGTCCCGTCACAAGCGCGAATCGCAAGGGTGCAACGAAGCGCCGTGCTACATCAGGCCGCTAACCCTCGCCCTGGCACAGACGCCCTACCCTTCGTTGCAGGGGACGCTCCGCCTATCGGCGGCGCGCCCCTGAACTCGAACGTTGGCCTTCTCTCACGAAATCTAGAGTTTTGGGAAAAATCTAGATTTCAGTGGGATCCTACAAGCCTGTAGGTTCCCAAAGCTCGCGAGAAATCGGGCCCTATAAATCAGGGGCTTTCTCATCCAATTTGGGAACGCTTGGCTCCGTATTCCCAAATACCCGAGAACTTCCTACGCTTTTCTCGGCAACCTGAAATGCCTCGTCGGCCTTTGGCTTGCCCGAGCGATGCCTACTCTCGTTGAATAAGTGCTATTGCATATCGGATGACTGAGAGTGCGGAGGGGCGATTCACAGGCATTTCAATTTGCCGCAATGAATCGCTGAATATATTGCATAGGCAACTCGGTTGCACCCCGTTTCGGAACCTTCAGCCCTCTGGCCGCTAGCACATCCGCAACGCTAGTCATGAATCCCATGCAATCGTCCAATCCAAGCTTATATGCCTGCAAAACTGGTGCAGCAATATCGCCGATGCCCATGCTAGCCAAAGGATCCTTCGTTGAGGAAATCGCCTTTTCGTAGTCAGCTTTCATGACTTTTGTAACGAGGCAGGTTGGGCTCTATACCGTTTCGTGTGGAAATTGACGAGTCAACAGACATGACGGTAACAGCCGTAATCTTGGGGAATGGCCGGCAGCAGAGGGTTTTTCGGCAGATGCTTGAGCCTGGACATGCGCAGGTAGGCGATCGCGAT
>JANJWS010000030.1 GCA_024709425.1 Thiobacillus sp. | reverse complement strand
TACCCGTCGCGCAATGGATCACTTGAGCGCGCACGGTGAATTCGAACAGGAAAAGGCCGTCCGGATTACGGCGTCCAACGCGCCGGAGGCGCCTGTTCGAGCGGATGCGGTGGCGGACCCTGTGATGGTGAGGGTGCTTGTACCCAACGAGCAGGCAGTCCGGGTGGTCCACGCGAGTGAGCGCCCGCGAGCCATCGTCCAAAAAGCTGCGGAACTCGTTTCCGCCTCTCAGATTGGCGCGCCCACGACGGTCGCGCGCGTCGGCGCTTCGTCCATCGTCGCTACGACGGGGGCCGTGACCGGAAATGGCGCGTCAGGTCCGCAGTCGATCTCCGCCACGAGCGCGCCGGAGAGCTTCGAGGGCGTGGCGTTTCGTGTCGTGTCGTTGCCGCGCCGGGATGCCGACGCCGGTGCGAATGCGCGCAATTTCGTGTTGGAAGTCTCGAATGGGAATGGCATTCACCGGCTGGCGGCCCGGTTCGGCACCCTGCTATCCGCCAAGGGGCTGCCGCGAGCGCGACTCACCAACACGAAGCCCTTCAATCAGGCGCACACCATGATCTATTATCGCGCCGGCTACGCGTCCGAGGCTGCGCGCCTTGGCAAGCATCTGAAGGCAATCCACGGGCAGGTTGTGATGATGGAAAGCCGAAATCGACTGTGGCGTGCGGATGTGAAACTCGTCCTGGGCAAGGATGCGTCGGGCACGCTGAGAGGGGTCACCCGGAGCGCGGAGGAAGTCCCTGCCGCGGTTGACCCGACCGTGGTCGCGACTCTGACTCCGTAATCCGCGCACGGCCACGTCAGAAGGCAAGGCAGGCGAGTCGTGGCATTGTGGAGGCGGCCACAACACAGAAGCGCGCCGCATAGCTCAACTCGAATGGACCCGGTATCCCGGATCCGGCTTGGCCGTGGTGGCGGTCGCCTGATCGCCGGTTACGCAGGTTTATACGCGAGATCCAACTCGCGTGCCGCCTTGACGTCGTCCAGGCGCCGCACCGGGAGGCTGTAGGGCGCACCCTTGACCAGATCGGGATTGGTCTCGGCCTCGTGCCTGATCTTCACCATGGCATCGACGAACGCGTCGAGCGTCTCGCGGCTTTCCGTCTCGGTCGGCTCGATCAGCAGACATTCCGGCACCAGCAGCGGGAAGTAGGTGGTCGGCGCGTGGTAGCCGTAGTCGAGCAGGCGCTTGGCGAAATCCATGGCGCTGACTCCGGTGGCGTCCTTCAGCTTCTTCAGCGTGACGATGAACTCGTGGCTGGCGCGGCGCTCGGGATAGGCAAGCTCGAAGCCGGCATCGCGCAGTTTCGCCATCAGGTAGTTGGCGTTGAGCGTGGCGTATTCGGCGACGCGGTGCATGCCCTCTCGGCCCAGCAGCCGCGCATAGACGTAGGCGCGCATCAGCACGCCGGCGTTGCCGAGGTTGGCCGACAGGCGGCCGATCGACTGCGGGCGGTCGGCCTCGATGGCGAGGCGGTAGAAGCCGTTGTCGTTCAGCACCAGTGGAATCGGCAGGAAGGGCAGCAGGCGTTCCGACACGCCCACCGGGCCGGCACCCGGACCGCCGCCGCCGTGCGGCGTGGAGAAGGTCTTGTGCAGGTTGAGGTGGATGACGTCGAAGCCCATGTCGCCGGGGCGCACCTTGCCGAGAATGGCGTTGAGGTTCGCGCCGTCGTAATACAGCAGCCCGCCGGCGTCGTGGACGATTTTCTGGATGTCGATGATGGCCTTCTCGAACACGCCGAGCGTCGAGGGGTTGGTCAGCATGAGTCCCGCCGTCTGTGGGCCGACCGCGGCGCGCAGCGCATCGAGATCGACTGCGCCGCTGGCGTCGGTGGGGATTTCCTTCACCGTGTAGCCGCACATCGTCGCTGTCGCCGGGTTGGTGCCGTGCGCGGCGTCGGGGACGATGATTTCGCGCCGCGCCGTGTCGCCGCGGGCGTCGTGGTAGGCACGGATCATCGCCACCCCGGCGAATTCGCCGTGCGCGCCGGCCATCGGCGCCAGCGACACCCCGGCCATGCCGGTCACATCCTTCAGCATCTCCTGCAGCTCGAACATGCAGGCGAGGAAGCCCTGGCCGGTCTCGTCCGGGCTCGCCGGATGGCGCGCGAGGAACTGCGGCAGCATCGCCAGCGAATTGCATGCGCGCGGGTTGTACTTCATGGTGCACGAGCCGAGCGGGTAGAACTGCGTGTCGATGGAGAAGTTCTTCTGGCTCAAACGCGTGTAGTGGCGCACCACGTCGAGTTCGGAAACCTCGGGCAGCGCCGGCGTCGCCTTGCGGCGCAGTTCGGCGGGCAGGTCGTCGAGGCTGCCGGCGGCGGGCAGTTGGGCGGTGGCCGTGCGGCCGGGACGGGAATGGTCGAAGATCAGCATGGTTCTAGGGGCTAGGGGTTAGGATCTAGGGGCTAGGGGAGGGGGCGCGTGGATTGGAAACAGGCGCGGCGTAGCCGCACATTCCCTAGTCCCTAGCCCCTAAATCCTAGCCCCTTGGCGCGCGCGTCAGAGCACGGCCAGCGCGGCCTCGTAATTCGGCTCCTGCTTGATCTCCGGCACGAGTTCGGCGTGCAGCACCTTGTTGGCCTCGTCCAGCACGACCACGGCACGCGCGGTGATGCCGGCGAGCGGGCCGCTGGTGATGGCGACGCCGTAGTTCTTCATGAACTCGGCGCCACGCATGGTCGACAGCGTGGTGACGTTGTTGGTGCTCTCGGCGCCGCAGAAACGGCTCATCGCGAACGGCAGGTCAGCCGAGATGATCAGCACGACGGTGTTGCCGACGGCGGCGTCGTTGAACTTCTTCGTCGAGGTTGCGCACACCGGGGTGTCGAGGCTCGGTACGATGTTGAGGATCTTCTTCCTGCCGGCGAAATCGGCCAGCGATACATCGGCCAGGTCCTTGTTGACCAGCTTGAAGTCAGGTGCGGTGTCACCGACCTTGGGGAAGGTGCCGGACACTTCGATGGGGTTGCCGCCCAGGGTGACTGCCATGTTTGCTCTCCTTTGAAAATCACATTTATCCGCGAAGGACGCGAAGTGGCGCGAAGAAAAGCCCAAAAAGATGCTTTTGATCTTCCTCGTGTCCTTTGCGCCCTCTGCGGATGAAAAATCAGTTCTTGTACGCGCACGGCGGCGCTTCGCGCCGCTTCGACAGGATACGTTCCATTTGTTGCACGTAGCGGTCGAGGTCGGCGGCGGTCTTGGTTTCGGTGACGCAGACCAGGATCGCCTGGCCGAGCTCGGGATACCAGCCCGAGATGTCCAGCCCGCCGAGGATGCCCTGGGCGCGCAGGGCGCGCAGCACGTCCTTCGCGTTGTCCTTGAGCGTCAGCACCACCTCGTGGAAGAAGGGGCTGGCGAAAGCGCGGCTCACGCCGGGGATCGCGGTGAGCCGTTCGGCGAGCGCAACCGTGCCGGCGTGGCTGGTCGAGGCGACGCGGGCGAGGCCCTGCGGACCCAGCAGGGCCATATACTGCGTCGCCGCGGTGACGACCAGGCCCTGGTTGGTGCAGATGTTGGAGGTGGCCTTGGAACGGCGGATGTGCTGCTCGCGCGCCTGCAGGGTCAGCGCGAAGCCGGGCTTGCCGTCGAGATCGACGGTGCGGCCGACGATGCGCCCCGGCATCTGCCGTACGAAGGCCTGGCGGCAGCACATGAAGCCGAAATAGGGGCCGCCCGAGGCCATCGGCGCGCCCAGCGGCTGGCCCTCGCCGACGGCGATGTCGGCGCCTGTCGCCCCCCACTTGCCGGGCGCTTCGAGCACCGCCAGCGTGGTCGGGTTGACCAGCGTGATCGCCAGGGCACCGTGCGCGTGCGTCCAGTCAGTCAGCGCGTGCACATCCTCCAGCACGCCGAAGAAATTGGGCTGCGGGATCACCAGGCCGGCGAAGCTGCCCGGATCGGCTGGCAGCACGGTCCTGCCGGTGACGGGGTCGTAATCGAGTTCGACCAGCTCGATGGCCTGGTTTTTCACTGCCGTGAGCGCGGCGCGGCGATAGATCGGGTGCACTGTCTTCGGCACCAGCACGCGGCGCGAGGTCTTGTGCGAACGCACCGCCATCAGCACCGCTTCGGCGAGCGCCGAGGCGCCGTCGTACAGCGAGGCGTTCGACACATCGAGCCCGGTCAGCCGGGTCATCATGGTCTGGTATTCGTAGATGAGCTGCAGCGTGCCCTGCGAGGCCTCCGCCTGGTAGGGCGTGTAGGCCGAATAGAACTCGCCGCGCGTGACGATCTGCCAGATCGCCGCCGGAATGTGGTGCTCGTAGACGCCCGCGCCGATGAAATTCGACCAGAAGCCGTCCTGCGAGGCGCGTTCCTGCATCAGCCGCGCCACCGCCATCTCGGACTCGCCTGCGGGGATGTGCTCCAGTGCGCCGGCTTTCAGCGCGGACGGGATCTCGTCGAACAGTGCCTCGATGTTCGCCGCGCCGATGGCGCCGAGCATCGCGGAGACGTCTTCTTCAGTGTGGGGAATGAAGGGCATTTCTTTCAGGGGGCAGGATTCAGGGGTCAGGATTCAGGGAGGATTCAGTGCCCGGTTCAAGGCAGGCGCGGCGAAGCCGCACATCCCCTGACCCCTGACTTCTGAATCCTGGCCCCTCCTCAGTGGGCTTCCGACTCGACCAGCTTCTGGTATGCCGCCGCATCCAGCAGTTCGGCGACGTCGGCGGGATTGGCGGGCTTGAGCTTGAACAGCCACGCCGCGTAGGCGTCCTGGTTCACCGACTCCGGGCTGGATTCGACATCCGCGTTGCTGGCGATGACGTCGCCGGCTACGGGGGCGTAGACGTCGGACGCCGCCTTCACCGATTCGACCACCGCGCATTCCTCGCCCTTGGCGAGTGCGCGCCCGGTGGCGGGGTTCTCGACGAACACCATGTCGCCGAGCAGGTCCTGCGCGTGGTGGGTGATGCCCACGGTCAACGTGCCGTCGGCTTCGACGCGCACCCATTCGTGGCTGGGGGTGTATTTGAGGTCAGCGGGGATGGTCATGTTATGTATTCCTGATCGAGTTGTTTTCGGGGCAGGGATCAGGATTCAGGATTCGGGGAAGGTGCGGCTGCGCCGCGTGGTTTTCCCCGACCCCTGGCCCCTGAATCCTGACCCCTCCTAAATCAATACTTTGCCATTGCGCACGAACGGATATTTCACCACTTTCGCGCGCAGCATCTTGTCGCGGATCTCGACCTCGACTTCCTCGCCCGGGGCGATGCCGAGGGGGATGCGAGCCAGCGCGATGGATTGCTGCATGGTAGGCGAAAATGTGCCCGAGGTGATTTCGCCGTTGCCGTGCTTGGTGTGGACCTTCTGGTGGCTGCGCAGCACGCCTTTGTCCAGCAGCACGAGGCCGGCGAGCTGCTTCGTCACTTCGCTGGCTTCCAGCGCCTTTCTGCCGACGAAGTCGCGCGCGGTCTTGAGGTCGACGGTCCAGGCGAGGCCCGACTCCAGCGGGCTGGTGGTCTCGTCCATGTCCTGGCCGTAGAGGTTCATGCCGGCTTCCAGGCGCAGTGTGTCGCGTGCGCCGAGCCCGATCGGCTTGCCGCCGGCTTCCGTCAGCGCGCGCCAGAAGAAGGGCGCGGCCTTCGCCAGCACCATGACCTCGAAACCGTCTTCGCCGGTGTAGCCGGTGCGGGCGATGAACATCTCGCCCATCGCGGCGGCGTTGAAAGGCTTGAGCGTGGCGGTGATCTGGTCGACGCCAGGCAGGGCCTCGTTGAGCACACGGGTCGCGTCCGGGCCCTGGATCGCGATCATGGCGAGGTCGCGCCGTGGCGTGAGCGTGAGGCCCGTGCCCCACTCGGCGTTCATTTTCTCCATCCAGGCGAGATCCTTTTCCGCGGTGCCGGCGTTGACCACCAGGCGGAACCAGTTCTCGTCCATGAAGTAGATGATGAGATCGTCGATGACGCCGCCGGCCTCGTTCAGCATGCAGGAATACAGGGCCTTGCCCGACACCTGCAGTTTGTCGACGTTGTTCGCCACCAGACGGTGCAGGAAGGCGCGGACGTTTTCGCCGCGGATGTCGAGCGGCAGCATGTGGGAGACGTCGAACAGGCCGCAGCCGGTGCGTACCGCGTGGTGCTCCTCGATCTGAGAACCGTAGTTGACCGGCATGTCCCAGCCGCCGAAATCGACCATCCTGGCGCCGAGTTCGCGGTGGGTGGCGTTGAGCGGAGTCTGTTTCAGCATGGCAGCACCAAATGGAAAAAGGGCAAAGCGCGGATTCGCTTCACCCCTCTGTCCTTGGTACCTGAGAGATTACGGTCTGCGGGTTCACAAACCCGCCGCCGCTGCCCCTTCGGTGGCAGTTGCACGCAACTGCGCTCTCCAGAGTGTCCAGGACGATTCAAGTCCTGACGTTGCGATCCTCGATGCCTGAGCGATTTCGGGTGTTTGCGCCTTCGGCGGCATGCGATGCATGCGCTCTCCCGCAACGATGGAGCGCACTATACCGGACAAGCGCCGCGCCGGCCAGTGCCGGCCGATTCCGCTGGAATGCGGGCGGAAGAGGCGCTGGCGTGCGCCCCGCTACGGCCTCGCTACCGGCGGGCTATTCCGCCTTGGCCGGGAACCAGGTGTGGGCGTAAAAACCGTCCTCCATGTCGTAATCAAAATAATAACCCTGCTGCGGCGCGCGGAATACTGCGAAACAGCTGCGGTCGAATTTCTTCCCCTTGTTGACGTCCAGACAATAGCCATTCTTGTCTGCGTCGAGCCGCCATTTTCCAGTGAAGGTCTTGAAGGCCTTGCGTTCAAAGCTGCCGTCCGGATTGAACAGGCGTGTACTCTTGCCCGTCGGCCCCCGGGTTTCGTTGACCCCAGGCATGAAGGCCTTGAGTTCGTCTGCGCTCACGCGCTGCAGGCCTTGCGCCTCCGCCTCCTTCAGGTTGACGGGCGCTTTCGGAATGGTGCCTTCCTGCGCGAGTGCCGGTGTGGCAGCGAACAGGGCGGCCAGAACGGCGTTGCGTACGTGAAACATGATGGAACTCCTTGTCGGCGGGCGCGGGAATTCGGGGGAAACTGCCCCTTTCACGCGGTCTTAACTCCGCGGTTTTCAATATAGGCCTATTTCGGTCTCCCGCATGCGTTGCCACCGCGGGCCATTCCCCGCGGCCACCAAGCCAAGCGGATTAAAGGCGCCTATGTGACGATAAAAACCCCGTCATTGCCTCGCGCCGAGGCGGCGTGGTGCAATGCCGGATGCTGTCCCCCTTTCGGAGCAATCCCATGCAGTCAGGCCCAAGAGAGATCGTCAACGCCTTCCGTCCCATCCCGCTCGAGGTGCCGGAGGGGATGAAACCCAACGAGTTCTTCAACAGCACGGAGAACCTCAACGATCTAGTGCACAACAACGGCCTGCTCACCAACCTCGAAGGGCTGCTGCTGTACCGCAAGGCCCTCGGCCACAGCAACGAGTTCGACACCTCCATCATCTACAATTCCTCTGAGCGCATCCTCGACCCGCTGGGCCGCCCGGTGCGCCGCACCCAGGTGCCGGAAGCGGTGAAGAACGTCTGGAACCGCATGAACCAGATCATTTTTGACTTTATGCTGGAGCGCTACCCGGACCCCGACCGGCACCTCGTGCTGGCCGGCGAGGCGAGCCTCGACGCGACCTGGCCGCTCACCTCGCCGGGCGTGCCGTCGATCCGCATGCTGCACAACCACTTCATCGTGTTCGACAAGGCCGAGCTCGCCGCCGCGCCACTGGCCGACACGAACAACCCCAACCTGACCGACGGCGGACAGCATTCGCTTTTCCAGGCCCACATGCGCGACGTCTATCGGGCCTTTTTCGACGAGCTCGACCTCGAGATCCTGCGCCCCTGCCAGATGGGCTCGTGCAGGATTGCGCTCACCGGCTACCCGCAGGGCCTGCCGAGCTGGGAGGTTACCGGCGGCGCCGAATCCCTCAAGCAGCCGCGCTTCTGGAAGGAGTACGACATCCTCCTCAAGGGCTTCCTCGACTTCTATCGCACCTTCTTCGGCCAGGTCTCCACGCGCAACTCCGCCATGCCACGCGACGTTTATTTCCCGGACCTCGTGGAGGAGAAGCTGCTGTTCAACAACGATTTCCTCAAGGCCGCGAAGATGGTGCGCGACCGCTGCATCCATGACGCCCGGTATGCGAACGCCATCCGCTGGCAACCCGCGTTCAAGCAGCTCATCTACCGCAACGATGCCGGCAAGCTCATCGTCACCATCAGCCAGAACTCCATCGGCAACGCGATTACCGAACTGCTCGGCGTGGTGGTGAAGCGCGTCCCTGACGCCGATGCGTATGCGCGCACCGAGCCGGCGCTGATCGAAAAACTGCTGGACGTGCGCCGCCGGCTGGTGGAGGCCGACCTCGGCGAGGCGATTGCCACGCCCTACTGGGGCACCGATTAACCTGGAACGTCGCGAAGCAATTCCGTGTCCCCCGCTCCCTCGGGGAGAGGGCAGGGGTGAGGGAAACGGGCGTGGCGGGGTTCATGCTCAAGGATGGCAACACGCCATGCCCGTGAGCAGGACGTTGCCATCCGGGCGTCAGTAGGTCAACCGCAGGTCGAAGCCCATCGGCCGGATGTTGCGCACGCTGAGCGGCAGGTTCAGCGGATGCTCGCTGCGCGGCGGGATGCCGGCGGCGATGCGGTTGGGGTCGCCGAGGTATTCGCTGGGCGCGAAGCTGCGCCGGGCGAGCGGCCGGTTGTTCTGGTCGGTGAGCGTGAGCACCAGCATCGGCCACGCCTGCGGCTGGTCGGCGCGGTTGCCGAGAGTGAGGGTGAGGCGCAGGCGTTCGGTCGCTTCGGTCTGCAGGTCGGAGCCGACGATGCGCAGCTGGTCGAGCTGGCGCGGCAGACCGAGGGTGCAGCCGAGCAGGGTGCAGGCCTGCTCCAGCAGCGGCCGGGTCTGCGGCAGCTCGGTGGCGAGGGTGTCGCGCAGGAAGTAGGCCGCCTGACCCAGTAAGGTCACCAGCAACAGCACGCTTGCCGCGGCCCATGCCAGCGTACCGGCACGGCGGCGCGGCGGCGAGAGGTCCGCCTCGGGCTCGATCCAGTGCGCCGGCGGTTTCGGCCGTGCGTATTCCACCTTGCCCGAGGGCGATGCCGGGAGCGCAGACGGAGCGGGCGCTGCGACGGGCTCGGATGCCCTGAGCGGCGGGTAGGCCGGTGGCATGGACGGCTGCGACGCAATCTCGGGGAGTGGGCCGAAGTCCTCGTCGGCCGTCTGGTCGGGGTCGACCAGGATGATCGACGGCAACTCCTCTGCGGCTTCGCGCTGGGCGATGCCGATTGGCGGCGAGGCGGGTTCGGCGGCGCCAACCGGCTCGGGCGGCGTCTGCGGGACGGCGGGCGCCTCCGCTGCCAGGGCTTCGGCAGGTGCCACCACCTCGACGGCCGGCGACTGCGGGGGGGGCGGGGGCTCCGCCGGCAACTGCAACGGCGAGCCGTCTTCCTGCAACAGCGCGGGAAACGCGTCGAACGGCGCGCCGCACACGCCGCACTGCACCCAGCCCGCCGCGGCTTCGAGCTGCTCCGGGCCGAGCCGGAACACACTGGCGCAGCGGGGGCAGGTGGTGCGGTACTTCACCGCCGCGTTCCGGAAAGGCGGACCCAACCCTCGTCCGCGGCGGGCGCATCGAAATCGAAGCCGGCGCGATAGACCGCCATCACGTCCTCGGCCTGCTCGGGAAGGATGCCGGAGAGCACCAGCCGCCCGCCGCGGCGCACGCGCCCGGTGAGCAGCGGCGCCAGGCCCTTGAGCGGGTTGGTGAGGATGTTGGCGACCACCACGTCGTACTCGCCCGATGCCAGTTCGCCCGGCAGGACAAAGTGGGCGCTCACGTCGTTGAGCGCCGCGTTGTCGCGGGCGGACGTCACCGCCTGCGGATCGATGTCGACGCCGTCCACGCGCGCGGCACCGAGCCGGGCTGCGGCGATGGCGAGGATGCCCGAGCCGCAGCCGTAATCCAGCAAGGTCTCGCCACCGGCGAGGTTCTCATCGAGCCAGCGCAGGCACAGGCGCGTGGTGGGATGGCTGCCGGTACCGAAGGCGAGGCCGGGGTCGAGCTTGAGATTGATCGCCGCGCTGTCCGGCGCGTTATGCCAGGTCGGCACGATCCACAGGCGCGGCGAAATGGGGATGGGGTCGAACTGCGACTGCGTGAGCCGCACCCAGTCCTGCTCCGCCACCGTCTCGACCGTGTAATCGGTCGGCACCGCGATCCCGGCGATGCGCGCGGCTGCGGCGAGCGTCGCCTTGGCATCGGCCTGTTCGTCGAGCAGTGCCACCGCGATGCTGTGCGCCCACAGTTCGGCCGTCGGATGGTCGGGTTCGCCGAACAGCGGCGTCTCGTCGAGCGTGCCGGCGTCGGCGTCCTCCAGCGACACCGACAGCGCGCCCACCTCCAGCAGCGCGTCGGACAGCGGCTCGGCGGCCTGGGAGTCGACGCGGATGCGGAGGGAGTGCCAGGGCATGGGTAGGGGTCAGGGGTCAGGGGTCAGGGGTCAGGGGTCAGGGGTCAGGGGTCAGGGGTCAGGGGTCAGGGGTCAGGGGTCAGGGAAGGGCCTTCGAGCCTTTGTCCAATTGATGCGGCGAAGCCGCTCATTCCCTGAATCCTGAATCCCGACCCCTCACCCCTAAATCCCCTCAAGCCTTCTCCCCCGCCAGCTTCTGCTCCAGATAATGGATGCTGGTGCCACCGGCGATGAAGGCGGCGTCGTGGAGCAGGTCCTGGTGCAGCGGGATGTTGGTCTGGATGCCTTCGACGACCATTTCCATCAGTGCGCCGCGCATGCGGGCGATGGCCTGCTCGCGCGTGTCGCCGTAGGCGATCAGCTTGCCGATCATCGAGTCGTAGTGCGGCGGCACGTAATAGCCGTGGTAGACGTGCGAGTCGACGCGGATGCCGGGGCCGCCGGGCGCGTGGTAGTTGGTCAGCCGCCCGGGGCTGGGTACGAAGGTGGTGGGGTGTTCGGCGTTGATGCGGCACTCGATCGCGTGACCGCGGAACTTGATGTCCTTCTGCCTGAACGGCAGCTTTTCGCCGGCGGCGACACGGATCTGCGTCTGTACGATGTCGATGCCGGTGATGAGTTCGGTGACCGGGTGCTCGACCTGCACGCGGGTGTTCATCTCGATGAAGTAGAACTCGCCGTTTTCGTAGAGGAATTCGAACGTGCCGGCGCCGCGGTAGCCGATCTTGCGACAGGCCTCGGCACAGCGTTCGCCGATCTGGTCGCGCAGCCTGGGGTCGAGTCCCGGCGCGGGCGCCTCTTCCAGCACTTTCTGGTGGCGGCGCTGCATCGAGCAGTCGCGTTCGCCGAGATGCACCGCGTTGCCATGTTCGTCGGCAAGCACCTGGATCTCGATGTGGCGCGGCGTCTGCAGGTACTTCTCCATGTAGACCATCGGATTGCCGAAGGCGGTGCCCGCCTCGGTGCGGGTCATCGACACCGAATTGAGTAGCGCCGCTTCGGTGTGCACCACCCGCATGCCGCGGCCGCCGCCGCCGCCGGCCGCCTTGATGATGACCGGGTAGCCGATGCGCGCGGCGATGCGGATGATCTCGTCGGGATCATCCGGCAGCGCGCCGTCGGAGCCGGGCACGCACGGCACGCCGGCTTCGATCATTGCCTGCTTGGCGGCGACCTTGTCGCCCATCAGGCGGATGTTGTCGGGACGTGGGCCGATGAAGGCGAAACCGGAGGATTCCACGCGCTCCGCGAAGTTGGCGTTCTCCGAGAGAAAGCCGTAGCCGGGATGGATCGCCGCGGCGTCGGTGACCTCCGCCGCGGCGATGATCGAAGGTACGTGCAGATAGCTTTGCGTCGAAGGCGCCGGGCCGATGCAGACCGACTCGTCGGCGAGCTTCACGTACTTGGCTTCGCGGTCCGCCTCCGAATATACGGCCACCGTCTTGATGCCCATCTCACGACAGGCGCGCTGGATGCGAAGGGCGATTTCGCCGCGGTTTGCGATCAGGATCTTTTCAAACATAAGAGGTCTCCGCGGCAAAATCGCCCTGGTGGCTTTCAGCCACTGGGCGGTTTGGCTTCGCCGCTGCGCTGCCTTGCGGCAGCTGGTCGCCGCGGTTTGCGATCAGTATTTTTTCGAACATGATTTGGGGAGGGGTCGGGGGTCAGGATTCGGGATTCAGGGGATGAGCGGCTTTGCCGCGTCAATTGAATAAAGGCGCGAAGCACCTTCCCTGACCCCTGATCCCTGAATCCTGACCCCTAAATCCTTTCTTAACCAATCACAAACAGCGGCTCGCCGTATTCCACCGGCTGGCCATTTTCGACCAGGATGGCCTTGATGACGCCGCCCTGATCCGCTTCGATTTCGTTCAGGAGCTTCATCGCCTCGATGATGCACAGCGTGTCGCCGGCACTCACGGTCTGGCCGACTTCGGCAAAGTTCTTGGCGCCGGGTGCCGGCGCGCGGTAGAAGGTGCCGACCATGGGCGAGCGCACGACGTGGCCCTCGGGCACGGCGTCCTCAGCGGGCGCGGCGGCCGCAGGGGGGGCGGGCGCCGGTGCGGCGGCGGCATGGAACATCTGCGGTTGAGGCGCCATCATCATCGGCGCGCCGGCGATGCTCTTGGCGATCCGTACCTTCTCTTCGCCTTCCGTGATTTCCAGTTCGGCGATACCGGATGCCTCGACCAGGTCAATGAGCTTTTTCAGTTTTCTGAGATCCATGGGGAGTCCTGTCTTGGAGATGACGCAGCGCGTATTCCAGCGCCAGTTCGTACCCCTGCGCGCCGAGCCCGGAGACGACGCCCACGGCCAGATCGGAGAAATACGAGCGCTGGCGGAACGCTTCGCGCGCGTGGATATTGGAAAGATGGATTTCGACGAAGGGAATGGCCACCGCCGCCAGCGCGTCGCGCAGCGCAACGCTGGTGTGCGTGTAGCCCGCCGGATTGATGAGGATGAAGTCGACGCCTTCCTGGCCAGCCTGATGGATGCGGTCGATCAGTGCACCTTCGTGGTTGTGCTGGAAGCATTCGACCTGGGCGCCCGCGCTCTCGCCGCGCGCGATCAGAACGCGGTCGATGTCGGCCAGCGTGGCGCGGCCGTAGTGGCGCGGCTCGCGGCTGCCGAGCAGGTTGAGGTTGGGGCCATGCACCACCAGCAGGTGCGGGCGCCGGACATCAGCCGGTTTGGCCGCGGCGCGGCCGGTTCGCTTGATCGTCATGGGGCGCGAGTTTGCCGCAAAAGCGGTCAAATTGTCCAGATCTTGACGCGAACGGGTGGCTATGCTGCCGCGCGCCCGATCCCGTCGGGCGTCGGCGCTTACTGCGCGGCCGCGGGTGCCGGTGCGGCCGGTGCGGCCGGTGCGGCCGGCGGCGGCTGCATGCCGCCCATCATCTGCATCCAGAAGCTGGGATCGAACGGGTTCATGGCGGGCATCGGGGCGGCGAAGGGCGCAGCCGGTGCGGCGGCCGCCTGCGCGGGGGCCGCCTGCGCGGGGGCCGTGGGGAAGAACGGCAGCGGTGCGGCCTGTCCCGGGGCGGAAGGGGGCATTGGCGGGAAGAATGGCATCGCCTGTCCCGGGGCGGCCGGGCCGCCGAAGGCCGTAGCCGGCGGTGCACCGAAGAAGCCCTGCGGCGCTGCCGGTGCGCCATAGCCGTAACCGGCGGGCGGCATGCCGGGGAACGGCATTCCCCCACCCGCATAGGGGCTCAGGTAGGGATTGTTCGCGGCCATGGGATTGAGATAGGGATTCATCATCGCCTGCGGCGAGGACATCGTTTGCGCGCTCATCATGTTGGCGCCCATCGGCATCATCATGGGGGCGGCCATCATGCCCAGTGGCCCCATCATCGCCAGCGGGTTCGTCATCATGGGGTTGCCCATGGCCATCGGATTGCCCATCGCCATCGGATTCATCATCGTCATGGGGTTCATCATGGTCATCGGATTCATCATGGCCATGGGGTTCATCATCTGCTCCATGCCGAACTGGGCGTGGGCGCTGCCGGTACCGAGGACGAAGGCTGCGAGGGCGAGGGTGCGGGGGTGCATGAGAATCTCCAGGTGGGTCCGGGGGTAGGGTCCGCCCGGCGGGCGGCGTTGCTTCGTGCTCAGAGGTCGCCGTTGGCGGCGGCGCGCATGACGTTGTCCATCTTGTCGCGGATATCCGTCGCCATTTTCGACAGTTCGGGCGTGACGCCCATGGAGCCGTTGATGCTGTCGAGCCAGGCCATGTCCCAGTCGAGCGTCAGCACCCAGATATTCTTCTTGTCGTCTTCCATCACGGCGATGCGGCAGGGCAGGTAGACGATGGCTTCCGGTACCAGGCGCATGACCTCACGCCCGGCGGCGATGTCGCAGAAGTGGAACACCTCCATGCGCGGCGACGTGGTGTCGCCGAGCACTGCCTGGATGTCCTTGATCATGGGTGAATGCCCGACCAGCTTGAGGTTGAGCTGGTTGGCGCGCAGCGTCATCGATTCGACCACCTCGTCGAACGACAGGCCCGGCTTGGCCTGGTACTTGGTGGTCATGTAGTTCATGATGTCGCGGATGTTGAGCCCCATGTTGTTGAGCATGGGGAGCATCGCCTTCATCATCTGACGCTTCTGCTCGACGGTGGGCATCGGCGTCATTGCCCACGGTATGTGCTGGGCGAGCGCGCCGGAACCCTTGGGCATTACCGCAAAAATGTTGGGCGCCGGGGCCGGCACGTTCTGCAGGTAGGGATTGGCGGACCGCGGCGTGGCAGGCGTCTGCGCGCTCACCGGGGCCGACAAGCCGGCGACGACGGCGCACAACAGGGCAGCAACACTTTTTTGCATGGGGTTCTCCGGAGCGGGTGGGCGGCAGCGGACATGCTGCCGCTACGCTTTATTCAATGATCAGTGTGGCTGAGCAGGCGCGCCTAGGCAAGGTCCAAATCAACCAGTAGGGCCCTTGCCTAACGGGCATGGCGTGTTGCCACCCCTGACCATGAAACCCGCCACGCCCGTTTCCCTCTCCCCATCCCGCAAGCGGGCGAGGGGGACACGGAATCGCTTCGCGATGTTTCACGCTAAAGCTCGCCATAGGAATGCAGGCCCGACAGGAACATGTTCACACCGAGGAAGGCGAAGGTGGTGACGAACAGCCCGACCACCGCCCACCACGCAAGCATCGGCCCGCGCAGGCCCTTGACCAGGCGGATATGCAGCCAGGCCGCGTAGTTCAGCCACACGATCAGCGCCCAGGTCTCTTTCGGGTCCCAAGACCAGTAGCCCCCCCAGGCCTCGGCCGCCCACATCGCACCGAGAATGGTGGCGATGGTGAAGAAGGCGAAGCCGATGGCGATCGCCTTGTACATGACGTCGTCGAGCACCTCCGGGCCGGGCAGGCGGGTGGCGAGGAAGCCGCGCTGCACCAGCAGGTAGGCGGCACCGAGCATGGCGGCAATGGAGAAGCCGCCGTAGCCGATGAAATTCGCCGGCACGTGCAGCTTCATCCACCACGACTGCAGGGCCGGTACCAGGGGCTGGATTTCCTGTGCGCCGCGGTCGAGGGTATACCAGAGAATGAATCCCACCGCCGCGGAGACGACCAGCAGCACGAAGGCGCCCATCTGGCGGGCCTGGTAGCGTGCCTCATAGTAGAGGTACATCATCGCGGTGAAGAGGCAGAACAGCACGAACACTTCGTACAGGTTCGACACCGGGATGTGGCCGACGTCGGGCCCGATCAGATAGGACTCGTACCAGCGCACCATGAGGCCGATCCAGCCGAGTGCCACCGCCGACCAGGTGAGCGCGCTGGCGGTCCTGAGGGCGAAGACGGAACGCCCCAGCAGCCCGCCCCAGTAGGCGAGCGTCGCCAGCCCGAACAGCGCGCACATCCACATGATCGCGGCCTGGCTGGAGATGAGGTATTTGAGGAAGAATGCTTCCTCCGCGCGCACGAGCCGGCCATCGTACTGGGCGATGGCCAAAAGGCTCGCCGTGCCGACGACGAGCGCCAGTGGGCGAAATGGCTTCCAGTACCAGCCGAGCGCCACCAGTCCAGGAAGCATCGCTAGCAGGATGCCTTTCTCGTAAAGGTCCATGAACGCGCCGTAGCGCGCCAGCGCGAAGCCGGCTGCCGTGGCGAGCGCAAGCGCGAACAGCCAGTCGAACGGTGAGAGACGCTTGAGCAGCGGGGCGGGGGCGGTGAGAATGGCTTCCATGATGAACTTCCAGAAATATTGGTTATCCGCGAAGGACGCGAAGAGACGCGAAGAAGACCCCAGATATTCTGAAGAGAGATATGGAGCAAATCCACTGCCGTCGTTCCGGTGAAATCAAGCGTCTGGCCCCAGCGTTTGCCGGGGTAGCGAATTGTTCGATGTCTCTCAAGCGGTTTTGAATTTCTTCGCGCCTCTTCGCGTCCTTCGCGGATGAAAAAAGAGTCACTTCGCGAGCGCATCCAGCGCCTGCGCGTGGCGCGCGAATTCCTGCTCGAAATCGAGCGTGTGGCGCGCCGCGGACATTGCCAGCAGCGCGCTGCCGGGCCGCAGCCGCACCCAGATGCGGCGCTCGCGCACGTAGAACATGAAGAATACGCCGAGCGTGAGCAGCAGTGAGCCAAGGTAGACCACGTTCTGGCCGGGTGAACGCGTGAGCTGCAGGCCGCTCGCCTTCACCTCGTCGAACTGCATCAGCTGCAGGTAGACCGGCGCGCCGAAGACAAACAGATCGCTGATGCTGGCAAGACTGTCGCGGACCAGCCAGCCGGTGGCCTCGTCCGTACCGGGGGGTGGCAGACCGGCGTCGGCGTTGGTGATCCGCAGCGCCTCGAAAGCAGCGAGTTCGAGGATGCGCAGATAGGTCGCGGCGGCCTTGTCACGCTCGGTTTCCGGGACGCGCGCCTCGACGAAATCGCCCAGCGCGCGGAATCCGCCTTCGGCGAACAGCGCCAGCACCTGGGTGGCGCTGAACTTCAGCCGGGTCTCGAGCGCGCTGTCACGCGCATCTTGCGGCAGTGCCTGGCGGGCGAAGCGCGCGGCGATCTCCGGGTGCAACGCGGTGTTGAGCATTGCGCCGCGCACGCGCATGAAGGTGTCGATCTCGCCCGCGGCATCGAGCGGCATGCGCAGGTAGCGGAAGGCCTCGTTCGGTGTCTCGCGCATCCCCGACATGAGATACCAGCGGCCTTCGAGTTCCAGCGGCAGCATGTAATTGGAGAACTCGCGCGCCTGCCCGCGTGCATCGCGCAGCTTGTACTGGAAACTCGGGCCGACGTTCTGCAATGCACGCGTCTCGCTGAATACGCGCATGGGCGCCCGCGCGCTTTCCGGATCGCCGCCCATGTTCTCGACGTTGAACGGGCGGAAGTCGACGAATTCCAGCGTGTAGTCCCCCGCCGCGCTGGCCAGCGTGCTGGTCTGGTGCACCGCACCCTCCACCGGGAACGACGACGCGGTCGGTGCGAGCAGGTTCCAGCCGCGCAGGGTGAGGCGGGTGCCGCCGTCGGCGAAGCTCGCCTGGTAGATGGCGATGCCGTCGTGGATCAGCGGGCGGTTGACCGCGATGGTGGCCTCGCGGATCTTGTTGCCGACGCGGTCGTAGAGTTCGACGTCGCTCTCGAAGCTCTTCGGCTGGCCGGTGGCGTAGTGTTCGATGCGGAACGCCTTGAGCGCCACGGCAAAGGGCAGGTCCTGTACCAGATAACCCTTGCCGACGTTGAGGAAGGCCACGCTCGAGCGCCCGCCCTCGGGAATCTGTACCGCGCCGCGGAATGAGGGGTTGGTCGGTGCCAGCCGCGAGATCGCCGGCACCTGGCTTTGCGGGAGGTCGCGCGTCTCGACCTGCTTGAGCCCCAGCATCTGCTGCGCCTTGAACACCAGGTTGCCATCCATCAGGCCACCGATGCAGATCATCACGATGGCGGCGTGGGCGAGGAAATACCCGGCGCGGTTCCAGCGGCCGGTGCGCGCCGCGAGCAGCAGGCCGTCGTCGCGCGCCACGCGCCGGACGTCGTAGCCGCAGCCCTGCAGGTAGGTTTGCGCGGTGTCGGCGAGCGCATCGGGCGCGTGCGTCGTGGCCGCTTCGTGGCGGTGTTTGAAAGCGGCGAGCGATGTGTCGGCAACGTGCTCGCGGAAACTCCTCATCTCGCGCAGGTAGCCCGGGGCGTTGCGCACGATGCACACGCTGGTCGAAACGACGAGGAAGGTGAGGATCAGCAGGAACCAGCCGGCATGGTAGACGTCGTACAGGCCGAGTTTTTCGAACACCTCGAACCAGAAAGGACCGAACTGGATGAGGTAGTTGTTGTACGGTTCCGCCTGCTTGAGCACCGTGCCGACCGCCGAGGCCACGGCAAGAATCGACAGCAGGCTGATGGCGAAGCGCATCGAGCTCAACAGTTCGAAGAGGGCCTTGCCGAAGGAAGTGGGAGCGGCAGTCATCGCTTGGAACAAAAAGGGGTGACTGGCGTCACCCCCTGATGGGTCCGGGTCGGGATGCCCGGTCGCACGCGTCGGAAAAAGCGGCGGCTGGTGTCCTGCCTCAACGCAGGCCCTGGATGTAGGCGGATACTGCCTTCATGTCGGCGTCGGTCATCTTTTCGGCGATCGTGCGCATCATGCGGGCGGCGTCGTTGTTGCGTTCGCCGACGCGGAAGGCGTTCAGTTGGGCGTACACATAGTCGGTGTGCTGCCCAGCCAGGCGCGGGAACTGCACGGGGATGCCCTGACCCTTGGCACCATGGCAGGACGCGCATGCCGGCACGCCACTGCCCTGCACGCCGCCGCGATAGATCTTCTGCCCGGCAAGTGCCAGCGCCTGATCCGCAGCCGTCGCCGGCTTCGGCGTCTGCGCGCTGTAGTGCGTAGCAAGATTCTTCATGTCCTGATCGCTCAGGTTGGCAACCATACCCGCCATCACGGCGTTCTTGCGTGCCCCCGACTTGAATTCACTGAGCTGCTTGTAAAGGTATTCCGCATTCATGCCCGCCAAGTTGGGATTGGCGGCAGCGGTGCTGTTGCCGTCGGTACCGTGGCAGGCGATGCAGACCTGGGTCACGATCGACTCGGCGGCCTTGGCATTGCCCAAGGGCGCGGCCGAGGAAGCGAGGGGAAATGCAGCGAAGACCGCGGCGGCCAGGGGGAAGGCAAATTTCATCGAAAGCTCCTGAAGCTTGCAAAACTCAGTAAAAAAGGTAGTTTAATTGCAAGCTCCGTTACTGCCAAGCCTGTGCTCGATCGCGCCCATTTTCATACCTCTGCCGCCCACATGCGCGATCTGCCCGCCAGTCGGGCCGAAATTGCCTTTGCCGGCCGTTCCAACGCCGGAAAATCCAGCGCGATCAACCTGCTCACCCGCAAGCATCGCCTGGCATTCACCTCCAAGACGCCGGGACGCACCCAGCTCATCAATTACTTCGCCCTGGCGCCGGAGATCTATCTGGTCGATCTGCCCGGCTATGGCTACGCCAAGGTGCCGCCTGCCATCAAGGCGCAGTGGGAAGCGCTGCTGTCACGCTACCTGCAGACGCGCGAGGCGCTGGTCGGCCTGGTGTTGATCATGGATGCGCGGCATCCGCTGACCGCACTCGACCGTCAGATGCTCGACTGGTTCGCGCTCACCGGCAAGCCGGTGCACATCCTGCTGTCCAAGGCGGACAAGCTGTCGAACAGCGAGCGGGCGCAGACCCTGCGCCGCGTTCGCCAGGAACTGGCGGGGGCGCCGCAGGTCTCTGTGCAATTGTTTTCCAGCCTGTCGCGGCTGGGGACGGACGAGGCGGCGGCGCAGATCGAAACCTGGCTGCAGCCAGCCGTTGAGGGGCGGATCGATCAGCCGACAGCTGTCGACCCGCCGAAATAAAAAGCCCCGATCAAGGGAAGGGATCGGGGCAAAGGTGCCTTAAGGGGATTAAGGCAGCCCGCTCAGGGAGGAAAGCGGGAGACGACGCAAATCGTCTGTACGATAGAACCCTGCGCGGCCGAATAGTTCCGCCGCACCGGAATTTTTTTGGAGATGTTCGTGAGCTTGCCCCTTGGTCAGTTTTCCGTCCGCCGCATGCGCCGCATGCGCCGCGACGACTTTTCCCGGCGTCTGATGCGTGAGCACACACTTACAGCAGATGACTTTATTTATCCGGTATTTGTTCTGGATGGAACGGGAAGGCGCGAAGCTGTTGCGTCGATGCCGGGGGTCGAGCGCGTCAGCCTCGACCTCCTGCTGCCGGTCGCCGAGGAGTGTCTGGCGCTCGGCATCCCCGCCCTCGCGCTGTTCCCCGTGATCGATTCGGCGCTGAAAACCCCCGGCGCCGAGGAAGCGCTCAACCCCGACGGCCTGGTGCCGCGCACCGTCGCCGCACTGAAGCAACGCTTTCCCGAACTCGGCGTCATCACCGACATCGCGCTCGACCCTTACACCAGCCACGGCCAGGATGGTCTCATCGACGACACCGGCTACGTGCTCAACGACGAAACCGTCGCCGTGCTCGCGCGCCAGGCCGTCGTCCACGCCCAGGCCGGCGCCGACGTCGTCGCCCCCTCCGACATGATGGACGGCCGCGTTGCCGCCCTGCGCGCCGCGCTCGAAGGCGCCGGCCACATCCACACACGCATCCTTGCCTACGCCGCCAAGTACGCCTCCAGCTTCTACGGCCCCTTCCGCGACGCCGTCGGCTCCGCCGCCAGCCTCGGCAAGGGCAACAAGTACACCTACCAGATGGACCCGGCGAACAGCGACGAGGCGCTGTGGGAAGTCGGCCTCGACCTCGACGAAGGCGCCGACATGGTCATGGTCAAGCCCGGCCTGCCCTATCTCGACGTCATCCGCCGCGTCAAGGACACCTACGGCGCCCCCACCTACGCCTATCAGGTCAGCGGCGAATACGCTATGTTGAAAGCTGCGGCGCAGAATGGCTGGCTTGACGAACGGGCCTGCGTGCTGGAGGCGCTGCTGGCCTTCAACCGGGCGGGGGCGGACGGTGTGCTGACCTATTTCGCGCGGGATGCGGCCCGATGGCTGCGCGCCTGAATTGCGGAGTGTCCTCAAGTTTTGCGGTGGGCATGTCGAAGTATTGACTGTATCGACAGCACGCGGACGGCGACAGGGTGGGGCTCCGTCACCCGCATGGGGCAAGCAACATGGCTAGTTTTCACGATTCTCTTTTCCGCTTCAGGAAGCGCCGGCGCGAGCCCGACGAGTGGGACAAGACCATTGTTTCGTTCCAGTCGCCCTATCGCCTGAAGGACCTGTGCCTGGACCAGAGCCAGGCGCAGGTCGAGGATACGACGCGGGTCACCCGCCAGGAATTCAAGGTCCGCCTCGCGCACAACGAGGATCGGCGCAAGTCGGCCAGCCTGCTGATCGAGAAGATGTATACCTGGCGTGGCTATGGGGCGGCGCAGGTGAATCGTGACCCCAACCGGATCACGTTGGTCGCCCACCAGGACGACAAGATTGCGGGTACCGTGACCCTGGGCCTGGACGGCGCGCCGGGACTGGTGGTCGACGAACTCTACCGGGAAGAGGTCGATCAGTTGCGGGCCCGGGGCAAGAAGGTCGCCGAATTGACCAAGCTCGCGGTGGACGAGAGCACGGCTTCGAAGGCGGTGCTTGCGGCACTGTTCCACATTGCCTTCATCTATGCCTATCACATCCACAAGTACACGGATTTCGTGATCGAGGTCAACCCGCGTCATGTGCTGTTTTACAAGCGCATGCTGGGCTATGCGCAACTGGGTCCCGAAAAGATGTGTCCCAGGGTGGGGGCCCCTGCCGTCCTGCTGCACATCGAAATGGCCTACATTGCGCAGAAGATTGCCGAACTGGGCGGCGTGCTGCCGCCACCGCCCGGGGAGCGCTCACTCTACCCCTACGGTTTCTCGAAAGAGGACGAACTGGGGATTGCGCGTCGACTGCAGGGCGGCTGACGGGGCTTGCGCCGAACGCTTCGCGGCGACTGCCGCCACGGCAAGGCCGCGCCCCGGCTACCGAAAGAGGTCGTTCCCGAGTCCGCCGAGGCGGAAGAAGACCCGCATGTCGTCCAGGTCGTGCCTGAATCGCGGATTCAGGTTCTGGCGCGCATCGTTCAATGCGCGGATCTTGGATTCGGGCAGCGGCCGGTCGGGGGTCTTGAGAACGATCAAGAGGGGCACCTTGAACGTGCTGAATACCGCCACGGATTCTGGCAACTGGGGTGCCAGTCGCTCGAAATCCGCCAACAGGAATGCGGCCCGCAGTGACCGTTCATAGTCGAGCAGCAGTTGATGCGAATCACGGTCGCGGTTCATGTAGGCAAAGAAAATCACTGACTTGAGTGACTTGAGCCGCCCGAAATCGGCCAGATAGATCGCGCCATCAGGCGTGAGGACGCGGCTGATTTCGCGAAAGCAGGCCTCGAGGTGGCCGAGAGTGGGAAGATGGTGCAGGGAGACCGTGCTGATCACCCCATCGATGGAATGTGATTCGAATTGATCGAGACGGGTGATGTCCCCCGTGCGAAAGCTCACGTTCTCAATCCCTGCTTCCGCGACGTGCTTGCGCGCATGCCGCAACATCTCTTCCGACATGTCGACGCCGATGAACTCGGTGTCCGGATTGAGCGCCGCGATCTGCAGCAGCTGGGTCGCCGGACCGCAACCCAGGTCGATCACCCGACGGCACCCCTGGATGACCTGTGAGGCACGCGCGGTGTGAAACAGGTACGACGCGGCCAGCGTGCTTTCCTTGCGACCCGTCTCCGAGAAAGCCGCCACCTGGTGGGCATCGTCCATGATGGCGTCGGGCTCGGGTTCGCGAGGAAGCGTCTGGCTGGACGTCAGCTCCCGGACAAAGGTCGGCAACAGCGATAGACGGGGGAGGTTCATGGGACACCTGGCAAGATGGGGATACGCTGGATGGATCGGTTCCTGTCGTTGCGGTCGCGCGCAAGCACGTCGTCGAAGTCATCCCGGCTGTCCGGAAATCGAAAACGTTCGGATTCCTCCCGCACATCGCGGCGCGTCACGGCGGGATCGTTCATCGCAGCCCCGCCGAAAACACCGGAAACCGCACTCTTGACGTTAACGACCATTCGGCGCGCCAATTGATTCCCCGGGCAAGTTTTTTTGCGGGGGGGCGCCCTGCCGGGGCTTGCATGGGGCCGACGTGTCCGTGACGGGCAGCCGCGGGCCAACGTTGTCGGAAAAGTTTACAGTTCGTGCCCGCCTGTTCGCCTTGCACCCCGGAAGAATAAATATTGTCCATTGTATTCAATGGGATACCGTACCTGGTACGCCTCGTGCTTAAGCTTCGATCAGAACAAGCATGGGTATCGGCGTACGGATGGTTGGCTTGGGCAGGTCATGCAATCGCCCCCTCCAGGTTGTCGGTAAATTTTACACTCCGGGCTCCGATTCCTCCCATGTTCGAACGGTGTCCGGAAAAAGTTCTTTGTAAACAACAAGCTGTAATTTTGGCATGGCGCTTGCTTGGTACTGGTCATCGCAGAATTCTCTACAATCGTTTCATAGGAGCACGGAAATGAACAAGACACTCTTAGCTGCCTCTCTGCTGTTGGCCATGGGCAGTGCTTCGGCCGATCCTTTTTATATCGATACCGGCTTTGACGCCAGCATGACGGACAGCGGCCAGGTTTGCGCGACCTGTACGTCGATGAAGGGTGAACTGCTGTTCACCTACCAGTCGACGACGACCATTCTGGAAACGCCTGCTAGCAATGACGATGCGATCGGCGCCGGTGATCTGATCTTCACCGATGGCGGGCTGGTGGTCGGTCCGCTGTCAAACAACATGGTCACGGGCTTCACCCCGAACGAAGTCTTCGGCGCCAACAGCAACAACGGCTACGGTTCCAGCTGGCTGCTGAGCTTCTCCACGACCGGCCTGGCTGGCGTGGTGACCGGCGTGTCCGGCACGGGCGTTCCGCTCTTCACCTATGGCCCGGGCCTGCTCGAGCTCTACATCACGTTCGACGGCACCACGTTCAACAACTTCATGGACATCGCGATCACCGGCGGCGGCGCGACCGGCGTGAGCACCGTTCTGACCGGCGTGGCGGATTTCACCAGCGTCGATCCTGGCTACAACAACCTCATCCATTCGGGCACGACGTCCTGTCTCGGCTCGGATGGCTTCTACGATATCTGGGCGAACTGTGGCATCGCGATGCCGATCACGTTCGCCGCGAGCTTCGACACCAACATCTTCGTGAGCGACTTCACGTGGGATGGTGCGGATACGTTCACGCTGACGTCTGACCATGACGGCAGCGCGACCTTCTCCGTGCCGGAGCCGGGCACGCTGGCGCTGGTCGGTCTGTCCCTGCTTGCCATGGGTGGGATGGCTCGCCGCAACAAGAAGGCCTGAATGGCTTGAGCCTTCTCCAGAGGCGATGAAATGGGCACCGGAAGGTGCCCATTTTTTTGGGGTGGGCCCGGCAATGGGCTCACGCTTGTGGGTGCGCCACAGCGATGGTGCATCGCGCCTTCACTGGCGCCGTCGGGGCGCCGGAATCAAGCTGGGCGCTGCGCCAACAGACGCTTGACGTACCAGAACATGAAACGCTGCAGGGGATGGCGATTGCCGAAAGGACGCCATGTCCTGACCAGCCGGTTGCGGTAGGCATCGAAATGCAGCCCGTGGGGGGCGCAGACGACCTCGCCGCGTCCGAGCAGGATCTTCAGCACGTTGGTGCAGGCAACGCCTGCGGCGATCTCGATGCCCATCGCCGTGGACGGCACCTTCTTCCGGAGAAAATTGACCGACGAGCGGTCGACCAGGTACTTGCGCTGTTGCACCGAGGGTGACACACCGATCACGAACTTGATGATCTGGTCCTCGAAATCGTAGCCGTCGAGACAGAAATAGTCCTCGAAGCTCATTTTGCCGGGCATGAACACCAGCATCGCGGTCCCCATGCCCATGGGGGCGGCGGTGAGGGTGGGGATGCCTTTCTCGTGGCACCGGGCGAATACGGCGCGCCGGATTTCCAGCGCGAAGATGTCCAGGCTGTCGACGTAGATGTCGACCCCGTCGAGGAAGGCGTCGAGGTTTTCCTGGGTGACGCCGTGATCGAAAGTGGTGATTTCGGCTTCCGGGTTGATATCGCGGATGGTGTGTGCCATCACCGTGACCTTGGGACGGTCCAGCGTCGACATGGCCGCACCATACTGCCGGTTGAAGTTGGGCAGTTCGAAGGTATCGAGATCGGCGACATGGAATCTTCCGATACCCAGCCGCGCCAGGACGATGAGGTGGCTGCCCCCCACTCCGCCCATGCCGGCGATCGCCACCTTCTTGCGTCGCAGCGTCTGCTGTTCCTCGGCGGTGACCCAGCCGATGTTTCTCGAGAAGGCTTGCGCGTAGTCGAACTGCGTCATGTCATGCTCCACATTGTCGGTCCGGCCCGGCCGGCCCGGGGTGTTTGTCGAGAAATGCGGTCACCGCCGCATTGAACCGATCCGGCTGTTCGAAGTTCGGTGCGTGTCCGGCATCCGGAATCACGCACAGGGTCGATCCGGGAAGGGCGCGATGCAACCGCTCGCCCAGCGCGAGCGGGATGGCACGGTCCTGTTCGCCCCATACGATCAGGATCGGCAAGCGAAGCGCCGCAAGGCGCGGCAGCAAGCCTTCGAGCCTGTCGGCGAACCCGCCCCGCATCAGCGCCAGGGCGGACGCGGCCGAGCCGCGGATCTTCTGGTGCCGGGTGAGCGCCGTGAATGCCGCGGCGGTCAGGGTGCGGGGATCGCAGAAGAAGAAATCCCGGAGCATCTTCTTGCGCAAACCGTCTCCGGGAAGCTTCAGCAGCAGTTCACCGATGCCGGGCAGCGCGAGGCTCCGGGCGGCAAGCGGTTCGGGGTTGCGCATCCCGGCGCTGCCGACCAGCACGAGCGCACTCACCCGTTCGGGATGATGCACGCTGAAATACATGGCGATGCCACCACCCAGCGAGTGCCCGATGAAGGCCGCGCGCTCGATACCCAAGGCGGTCATGAACGCGGCGACCTGGCGGGCATAATGCGCATAGCTCGGCTGCATGATGCGGGCGCTGTAGCCAAAGCCCCACAGATCGAGCGCATGGACGCGGTGCGTGCGGGCGAGCGTATCGATATTGCGGCCCCACAGCTCGCTGTCGAAGAAGAAGCCGTGCAGAAGGATGAGCGGCGGGCCTTCGCCCTGGACGCGGTAATGGCTCTGCAAACCCTCTAGGGTGAGCGTTTCACCGCGGGCGAATTGCGATGTCCAGGGCCCGAGCGCCTGCGAATCCCATCGGGCGTTCGTTTCGGCGGTGCTGCTCATGGTACGCGTGCCAGCGGGTGAGGCGGACCGGGCCGTCGCCTCCGGCACCCTTCCGTGCCGATCCACCCTGCGCGTTCACAGCGTCTTGAGCAATGCACGTGCTGCGTCTGCATCGTCGAATGCGGGGCTGTCGTTCAACAGCTGCTGCAAGGCCTTCCGGGCTTCCGCACGGTTGCCGGCGCGGGCAAGCGCCGCGGCATGGTGGTAGCGGATCGCATCGCTGCGCGGGGCTTTGGCCTTCGCCTTGCCGAGCCATTCCAGCCCGCGCTGCACCTGACCCTGCTGCACCAGTATCCAGCCCAGCGTGTCGAGGACGTTTGGATTGTCCGGCGCGAGCTTGGCGGCCAACTCGGCCGTCGGTAGTGCGCGGGGATCCTTTTCGAGAAGGTAGAGACTGGCGAGGTTGTTGAGGAGCAGGATCTTGTTCGGCACCGCGCGGTTGATGGCCTCGTAGTGGGTAATCGCCTCCTTGTTGCGCCCGTTGCGCATGGCATATTCGGCTGCGTAGGCCCGTACCGCATGATCCTGGGGATGACGCCGCAACCATGCGTTCAGCCGTTCCTCCGCAAGCAGTCGATTGTCGAGAACCTGGGCGCGGAACCACTTGATCAGGCCTGGGCCGCCCGCGCCCTTGTCGAGGGCTGTCTGGTAGGCCTTGATCGCGTCCTGAATCCGATTTTCGGCGAGCATCAGATCCCCCTCGCGGTCGTGACCCCGCCATGAGCCAGGCTGTTGGGACTGCATCTGGCGTGCGACTGCGAGGGCGGCATCCGGCCGCCCTTCCGTGACTTCGAGACGAATCAGGGTCTCCTGACTGGGGACGTGATCGCTCCTGAGTTGCAACGCCTTCTGCAGGCTGGCCCGTGCGCCCTTCAACTGCTTGTCGGCAATGTAGGCCTGCGCCAGCTGGAGGTGGGCCTCGGGTGACTGGGGCGATTTCTGGACGAGCTTGTTGAAGGTGGCGATGGCGCCCCCCTTGTCGCCGGTGGCGAGTTGTGCGGTGGCGAGCAGTGTGAGCGCTTCGGGACTGTCCGGTGCCTCGTTGACCGCCGATGTGGCCACGGCGAGCGCTTTCTGGGGGGCCCGTTTCTGGAGGTGATGGCGGACGAGCGCCGTATGGGGCGCGATTGCCTTCGGATGCAGGCGTGTCGCCTTCTCGAGCCAGCCGACGGCAGCCTGCTCCTGTTTTTGCGCCAATGCGAGCCGGGCCAGGGCCAGCATCGCTTCGAGATGGGTTTCATCTTTCTTCAGGATGGCTTCGAAGCGTTTTCGCGCCGCATCCGGTTTGCCCGCCTGCAGGTCCAGGCCGGCCAGATCGCCGGCGGCCGTGAAGTTCACGGGGTCGATCCGCAGGGCCTGCTCATAGCTCGCCCGCGCACCCGTGTTGTCCTTCTGTCCCAACTGCGCCCGTGCACGCAGGTTGTAGGCGGTGGCATTCTCCGGATTTTTCTTGAGCAGGGCTTCGGTCACGGAAAGAACCTTGTCATATTGCTTGCTGGCCAGATAGGTCTGCGCCAGGAGTTCCGTCGCGACCGTCTGGTCGCCTTCCTGGGACGCGGCGCTGGTGAATTCGTTGATGGCCAGGCCGGCGTCGCCCGAACTCAGGTACGTGATTCCCAACTGCGTCTTCACCGCGGCATTCTCGGGATCGATGGAAGCTGCGCGCTGCAGCAAGGCCGAGGCTTTCAGCGGTTCATTCCTGACGCGGTAGGCGTCGCTGGCCAGCGTCAGCGTCTGGATGTCGTTCGTTTCGGGCGTCAGAAGCGGTGCGAGCATCTCCAGCGCACGGTCGGCGTTGCCAAGCCTGATCTGGGTGGCAGCCATCAGCTTGCGTGCCTGGGCGTGGCGCGGGAATCGGGCGAGGAACCGCTGCAGATACGTTTCCGCCTGCTGGTGGGCCTCCAGCGCATACGCGGTGGCGCCCGCGAGAAGGATGCTCGGCAGGTGGTCGGGGGCGGTCTTGAAGGCGTTCTGCAGCACGTCCTGTGCTTCCGCATACTTGTTCTGGTCGAACAGGTAGAAGGCCTGAAGGTAGTGTGCCTGGACCGATCTTGGCGCGAGGTTGCGGTAACGCTCGATATCCTTCCAGGCGTCCTGCGTCCGTCCAAGCGCAATGTTGAGGGTTGCCCGGCTCTGCAGGGCGTCCAGATGATGGGGCTCCGCTTCCAGTGCCTGTTCGTACGCCTTGAGTGCTGCGCTGGTGTTCTTGTTCAGTTGCTCCCAGTTGCCGATGAGCACCCACGTCTTGGCTCGCCCGGAGGAAAGCTGGAGTGCGGCATCGAGCCATTCCCGCGCCTTGGCGAGATCCCGTTGCGCGACGGCGCACTGCGAGAGCCCCCAGTAGGTGGGTGGATTCTCCTTGTCGGTTGCGAGCGACTGCGCGAAGAGCTCGCAGGCTTCCTGTAGCTTGCCGGTTCGCAGCAGGGCGTCCGCCCGTAGCTGCTGGATGCGGGCACGGTTGGACGTCGACGTCTGGTCGCTGACGTGGATTTCCTCGAGGACCTTGAGGTATTCGCCCGTGTGCAGCAGCGCTTCACCAAGCTGGGGTTTCACGGCCTCGGCATTGACGCCCAGCTCTATGGCACGCCTGAATTCCTTTTCCGCTTCGGCACCCATGGCGACCCGCAGGTAGGCCTGCCCGAGCAGCAGCCGCGCTTGCGCACTGTTGGGGTTTTTCTGGATGGCGTTCTTGAGCTCGATGATGCTGCCCCTCACGTCGCCCTTGTCCTCGAAGTCCTTGGCACGCTGGATGTGTTCCTGCTCCGTCAGCCGGGCGGTGCGGTCGCATCCGGTGAGCGCCGGCGTGGCGGCCAGGGCGAGGGCCAGGGCCAGGACGACAGGGGGGTTGATCATGAGTGCGGGCTCCGGGTCGGGCGATGGGGGGCGGGTCAGCGTGTCGAACCCTGCAATTGCCTCAGCAATGTGCGGGCTTCGGTTTCCTGTGGGAAGGCGAGGCCGCTGGCGAGCAGCCGTTCCAGCTCGCTCGTCGCGCGTGCGCGGTCGCCGCGCTTCGCGTACGCCGCAGCCAGATGCCACTGGATCTCGGCCGCGTCGGGCTGTTTGGACAGCGCCTGTTGCAGGAGCTTGAGGCCGCGATCGATCTGGCCGCGCTGTACCAGGATCCAGCCCAGCGTGTCCATCACCGAGGCATTGTCGGGCTTGAGCTTGTGGGCCTGTTCGGCAAAGCCCGTGGCACGCGGATCGCCGGCTTCATGCAGCGCCCAGGCGAGATTGTTGAGGACCACGAGGTTGCCGGGGTGGTCCCGGTCGAGTACGAGGTACTGTTCGGCGGCCGCCTTGTACTGTTGACGCTTGAGGAGCTGTCCCGCCAGCGCCAGGCGGGTTTCGGCGTCTTTCGGTTGCTGCTTCAGCCAGTCGGAGAGGCGCCTCTCGCCTTCGGCCGCGCGCCCGAGCGCCGCAAGCGCATGATGCTGGCGCAATACCAGGGCGCCGGAGGGCTCGAGCGCGTGGGCGCGCTCGAAGGCGGCAAGGGCGGGGGCGTACTGGCCGCGCGTCGCCGCGACTTCACCTTCGAGGAGTGCGCCAGCGGCGGACTTGGGCCTTTGCTGCTGGATCTGCTGCGCGAGCTTCAGGGCGTCGTCGTGGCGCGATGCCTGAAGGTCCAGCCGCGCGAGCAGGAGCTGGGCTTCGAGCAGGTCTGGCTGAATGCGCAGGGCACCCTGCAGCGACTTGCGCGCGTCGTCGAACTGCTTCGCCGCGGCTTGCACGGAGGCGAGCTTGGTAAGGGGGGCGGCGGACTGGGGCGCGCGTTCGACCAGCTTGCGATAGGTGGCGAGTGCATTCGCATGGTCGCCCAGCGCGAGTTGCGCCGCGCCGAGCGTGTCGAGCGCGAGCGGGTTGTCCGGATGGGCATTGGCCGCTTCCCGGGCAAGGGCGAGCGCCTGGTTGTGGTCGCCACGCGCGAGCTGGTGACGAGCGAGCGCGACCTTGGGCTGCAGGGCCTGCGGGTGTGCCTTGGCGGCTTTGTTCAGCCAGTCGAGGTAGACTTTTTCGTCCTTGGCGCGCAGCGCCAGGTCGGCGAGCGCGAGCATGGCGTCGAGATGCCCGGGATCGGCCTTCAGGATGCCCTCGAAGTGCTGGCGGGCCGCCGCGGGCTGCTTGGCCATGAGGTCGAGCTGGGCGAGGTTGGCGGCAGCGGGAAAGAACTTCGGGTCGAGCTTGAGCGCCTGGGCGAAGCTTTCGCGCGCTTTGGCGGGATCCTTCTTGCCGAGATGGGCGGCGCCGCGGTAGTTCCAGATGAGCGGATCGGCACCTTGTTTCTTTTCCAGGGCAGCGATGCTGGCCAGCGCGTCGTCGAACTTCTCCTTGCGCAGCTGGTTGAGGATGATGACCGTGTCGGCGCGGCTGCTGCTGCCTTCCATGGCGGCCGCGGCCTGCAGGTCGGCCATCGCGCGCGCGTCACCCTGTGCGAGGCGGGCGATGCCGAGCTCGGTGCGCAGGGCGGCGCTGTCGGGGTTGATGCGGGTGGCGGTCTCGAAGTGCTCGGCGGCCTTGCTGAAATCCTTCCTGGCGAGTGCAACCTCGCCGGCGATCATGTGGTAGCCGGCGTCGTCGATGTTGGAGGGTAGCCCCGACAGGGTGCGTGCGGCATCGTCGACGCGATTCTGGCGCAGTTGTGCGGCGGCGAGCAGGCGCAGTGCCGGGAGGTTGCCGGGAGCTGCCTTGAGCACGTCGTTGAGGTGGGTCTCGGCGGTCTGCAGGTTGCCGAGGCTGAATTCGACGGTACCGGCGAGCAGCACGGCGGGGAGGTAGCCGGGCGCCGACTTGAGCACGGCTGCCAGATGGTCGCGAGCGGCTTCGAGCTTGTTATCGCGGAACTCGACCAGGGCGAGGAGATGGCGTGCCTGCAGGTGGTTGCGCGAGACCTTGAGGACGGTGTCGATTTCGCGGCGGGCGTCGCCAAGGCGGTTTTCGGCGATGGCGAGGCTCGCCAGGGCGAGGCGTGCGCCGTCGTGTCCGGGGTCGATCTCCAGTGCGGTCTGGTAGGCCTTGGCCGCATCCGCGGGTTTGCCCGTGGCACGCAATAGGTCGGCCTTGAACAGCCAGGCATCACGATGGCGGGGGGCACGCTGCAGGGCCTGCTCGATGTGGCGCGCTGCTTCCTCGGGCTTGTTTTCCGCGAGGGCCAGGCGGGCCTGGGCGAGCAGGACGTCAATGTCCTCGGGGGCAACTGCGAGTGCCCGTTCGATGTTCTTGCGCGCTTCGCCACGGTCGCCCGCGCCGAGCTGGGCACTGGCGCGTACCACGAGCATGGGCACTTCCGCCGCGCTGCCGGGCGCCGGCTGTGGCAGTTCGTCGAGCACGCGCCGGAATTCGCCCTGCCCGATCAGGGCGCGGGCCAGCAGGGGATTGACGGTGTCCGCATCGTAGCCGCTCTGGCGCGCGCGCTTGAGTTCCTTTTCCGCACTGGCGAAATCACCTGCTTCCAGTTGCAGGCTGCCAAGCCGAAAACGTGCCTCGGCATTGCTTTCATCGGCCTGGATGGCGCTTTTCAAATGGATGATCGCGGCCTTGGAGTCGCCCGCATCAAGACTCTTGCGGGCCTTGTCCAGCAATACGTCGGTCGATTCGCCACTGCAGCCGGCGATGAGTCCGGCGCCGACCATCAGGATGGCCAGCAGGCGTGCGGGGACGGCCCGGCGCAAGGGTGGAAGGAAGGACATGGCGTGCGGCCTCCGTAAGTCTTGTTCTTGAGGATTGTAAGGGCGCGGTGCACCGGAATTCATTACCGCAAGCCTCCACTCATGTGGTGAAATCGTCAAGTTCCACGAAATTTCTCCGCTTATGGGCTTGTTTTGCCGTTTCCAGTACAGTTCGCCTGTTACCTGACGCAAGATCCGAGCCCAATGCCTGCGCATGCCCTGATTCGAGGTCTAGGCCTCCTGTACGCCCTGCTGCTCGCCTTGTCCGTCAACGCGGACGAGGGGCTCGCGCTGGCGCAGAAAGTCTTCGACCGCCCGAACGGACGCGATCTCACCACGCTTGGCCGCATGGTGCTCACCGAGAAAGGCCATGCGCCACGCATCCGCGAACTCGTCACCTACCGCCTCGACAAGCCGGGGGGCGAGACCGCCAACTTGATCCGCTTCCTCGATCCAGAGGATATCGCCGGTACCGGTCTCTTGAGTGTCGACAAGGTCGACGGTGGCACCGACCAGTGGCTGTATCTTCCGGCGCTCGACCGGGTGCGGCGCATTTCGAGCGACCGCAAGGGTGGGCGCTTCGTCGGGTCGGATCTCTATTTCGAGGATCTGCAGGCACGCCAACCTTCGCGTGATCGACATCGTCTGCTCGGCCGCCAGATGGAGAATGGCATCCTGTGCGAGGTGCTGGAAAGCGTGCCGCTCGACCCGAAGGATTCCGTGTACCTGAAGCGCATCAGCTGGATCGATCCGGCCACTTTCATCGTGGTGCGGGTCGACCATTTCGAAAAGGATCCCAATACGCCCGGCAAGCGCTGGCTGCTGCGCGCCAAGAAGCGCAACCAGGGTTACTGGACGCTCACCGACAGCCGCATGATCGATCTGGCCACCGGCCACGAAACCCGCATGGTGGTGGATGCGGCGCTGTACGACCAGAAGCTGCCCGAAAGACTTTTCACCACGCAAGCCCTGGCTGATGAAAGCCTGGAATCGGACTATCGCCCATGAAAACGCTCTTGTTGCCCCTGAGTTTCTCGCTCACCCTGCTGCCCCCCCTTGCTGTTGCCGAGCTGCCACCCCCGCGCGAAGCCGTCGTCGAAGCCGGCGATGACCTGCCGCCGCCGCGTGCCACCTCGCGCAAGCAGCGCCCAGCGGCCGCCGTCGAGACATCGCCGGACGATCTGCCGCCGCCCATGCCGCGCAGCGCCAAGGCCGCACGTGGTCTCCAGCCCACCCTCAAATACGGGGTCGACGATCTGCTGCTGGAAGCCGGTGTGCTGCCGGACGCCGCGGAAGCTGATACCCACTCCACCCTGCGTGCGAGCGCGTACGTTCTGTGGCAGCCCAGCCGCAGCTGGGAGTTCCGCGCCGGCGTCCGCCTCGATGGCATGGCGCAGGCGGGCGGCTCCGTCGACCACGACGAAGTGCTGACGGATTACACGGACACCTATGTGCGCTACCGCGAGGGTGACACCCGCCTCACGCTGGGCGCGCAGACCGTGGTGTGGGGGCGGGTCGACGAGATTCCGCTGGCCGACCGCGTCAGTCGTGCCGACCTGACGCGCTTCATGCTGGACGACCTGGCCGACCGTCGGCGCGCGCAACTGGCGGCGCGCTGGGAACAGACTTTTGGCGATTACAAGCTCGATGCGATCGTCCTCCCGCTCTTTCGCGGCGCGCAACTGCCGGACGCGGCAAGCGTGTGGAGTCCTGTCAACCGCAGCAGCGGCCGTATCATCGGCATCGATCCGGCGCTTACCCCTTGGGTGAGCGGCGTGGCGATCCGCCACGACGAACACGGCAGCGGGGGGGGCGGCGTGCGGCTTACCCGCACCGGTGCGCCGTTCGACCTCGGCGTGACGGTCGCGCGCACCCGGCAGTCGCTGCCCTACTACCGGGTCGACGCCGGCCCGTCCCTTACCGCGGTGCATCCGTTCAACACCTTCGTCGGGGCCGACGCCGAACGGGTCGCGGGTGGGCTGACCTGGCGCATGGAACTTGGTTATACGGATGACGTGCCGGTGACGCTGCCGACCGCTGTGATGGACAAGACCCATTCACTGGACTGGATCGGCGCGCTGGAATTCTTCCCCGGCGGACGCGACACGCGGGTCAACCTGCAACTGGTCGCGCACGCGCTGCAGACCGATCGCAGCACGCTGGAATTGAAGGAATACTATGGCGCGAATGGTGAGGTCGAGACGGTCTTCGGCCAGGGCCGCTGGAAGGCCGCCCTGCGCTTCGCCAGCGGCTTCAACGTCCACGATGTCTATCTCAGCCCCCGTCTCGCCTACGTGGGATGGGAGCCGCACGAGCTCTACCTCGCCGGCCATTATTTCGACGGCGAAGCGCGTGCGCTCGGGGGGTTCCATCAGGACCATTCGCTGATCACGCTGGGGCTGCGCACCCGCTTCTGATCTGCGCATGACCAATCTGATCGCACGCGGTTTCTCGCGCCAGCAAGGCATGCAGCACAAAGTGCTGGCTTGGCCGCTGGCGCTGGCGCTGGTGATCCTGCTGCACGTTGGCGCGGTCATGGTGCTGCTCAAGCTGGATTTCAACAATGCGCCGGAGGTGTACTACCCGGACGACGCCCCGGCGGTTGTCCTGCGCAATCAGTTGCGTGCGGATTTCCCGAGCGACGAGGTGCTGACGGTGCTGTTCCGCGCCGACCAGCCCTATGCGGCCGACTTCCTGAAACGTCTCGACCGGCTGGCCTCCGATCTGGGCAAACATCGTCTGGTCGAGCGCGTGCTGACGCTCACCACGGTGGAGAAGATTTCCGCCACCGACGATGGTTTCGTGGTCGAATGGCTGGTCGCCCCGGACCAGATCGACGAAATCGGCGCGGACACCCTGCGTCAGCGGGTACTGGAAGATCGTTTTGCGCCGGATGTTCTGGCCTCGCGCAACGGCCACTACATCGCACTTGCGGTGCGCCCGGTGCCGCTTGGTGAAAGCATGCAACGCAAGGAATTGCGGAATGCCGTGCTTGCCGCGGTCGAAGGCGCAGGCCTGCGCGAGCATTATGTGGGCGATGCGGGGCCGGTCACGGTAGACGTGGCCGAACTCGACTCGATCCTGCGCGACAGCGTGCTGTTCATTCCGCTTACCACCGTCATCGGCCTGAGCCTGCTCGGCTGGGTGGTGGGCAGGCTTAAGCCCGTGGTGATCGGTGCGGTCGCCATGTCCACCGTGGTGCTGCCGACCGTCGCCGGCATCGTCGTTTTCGATCAGCCCTACACCATGGCGACGGCAATCCTGCCGAGTCTGCTCGCGGCCTATACGCTGGCGACGCTGTTGCACCTGTACGCTGGAATCCAGCGCGGGCGAGTGGCGCGCCTGAGCCGCCCGGCACGCATCGATCGCGCGCTTGCGGAAACCCTGAAGCCCGGGTTCTTCAATGTCCTGACCACGGGCGCGGGACTTCTGAGCCTGACCCTGGTTCCCATTCCGCCGATCCAGGTGTTCGGGGCGGCGGGCGCGTTCGGGACCGCATTGGTGTTTCTGACCGTGTTTTATCTGGCACCGCCGTTCCTGCTGCACTGGGACGTTCATCGCTGGCCACGCCACAAGTCCGGACTGGGCGTGACCGGCAAGCTGGCGTCGCGCCTGGTGCGCTTCAGCCTGCGCAATCCCAAGGCGATTGTCGCAGGAGCGCTGGCATTGATCGTGGCGACGTTTGCCTTCACCCAGCGCGTGCAGGTGGAATCGGATCTGCTCGCCTTCTTTGCGGCCGAACATCCGGTCAGTCGCAGCACCCGGGCCATCGAATCCGAGTTGTCCGGCGTGACGACGCTGGAGATCTCGTTGCGCGGGGCAGAGCGCGACAGCCTCGCACGGGTCGAGGCCCTGCGCGCCATGCGCGAGTTGCAGATCTGGCTGGAGCAGATGCCGGAGGTTGACCGCACACTGTCCATGGCCGATCTGGTCGAGGAAATGCACTGGGCCATGAACAGCGAAGACCCGGCATTCCGCACGCTGCCGCCCAGCGACAAGCTGTTGCGCCAGTACCTGCTGATCTATGACGGCCGCGACCTCTATGAACTGGTCAACCGCGAATTTGCGCACGCCCGCATCGTCGTCAATCTCAATGTTCATGGCGCCCAGGAGATCGGACGGGTGATCGGCGCCATGCGCGCGCACCTGGAGCGCCACCCGCTGCCCGGCATGCAGGCCGATATCGGTGGTTATGGCCGCCTGTTCGCCGACCAGGTGGACCTGCTGGTGAACGGCCAGATCAACAGCTTCCTCGGTGCATTCGTCCAGATCTTTCTTTTCATGGCGATTCTTTGGAGGTCGTTCGGCGCGGCTGCATTGGGCATCATTCCAAATCTGGCGCCCCTTTATTTCATTTTCGTCCTGATGGGTGTAACGGGTATCTATCTCGACCTGGCCACGGTCATGATCGCCAGTGTGGTGCTGGGCATCACAGTGGATGACACCATCCATCTCTATTACGGTTACCGTAAGCGTCTGAAGAAAGGCTTTTCGCCGGTTTTTGCCATTGCCCGCAGTTTTGAATCGTCAGGCCGGGCCGTGCTGGCGATTTCCTTGTTGCTGGTCGCGCAATTCGGATTGCTTGCTTCCTCTGCGTTCATTCCGACCGCGAATTTCGGTCTGATGACCGCTGTGGGCCTGCTTGCCGGACAGATCTTCGAATTGCTGCTGCTGCCGGCGTTGTTGCTGATCAAGGATGGGCGGCCGCGCCGCGCCGCAGCCGCGCGGACAAGCTGAGTGGCGTTGCCGCTGAAGCCTATTTCAGACCGATCTTGGTCATCAGGTCATACAGGGTCGGCCGGCTGACGCCGAGCAGCTCGGCCGCCTGCGCCACGCTGCCGTCGCTATGAGCGAGCGCGCGCCGAACGGCGGCGCGTTCGGCTTCCTCGCGCGCCTGGCGAAGATTGAAGGGCTGCGGCTCGATGTGCGTGGCCTCGAGGCCGAGGTCCGCGGCGGTGAGGTGACTGCTGTCAGCCATGATGGCTGCACGCTTGATGAGGTTCTCCATCTCGCGCACGTTGCCGGGCCAGCGATGTGCTTCCAGCGCGGCCAGCGCGTCGGCGGTGAAGCCCTTGAGGCCGCGACCCAGTTCGCGCGCCTGCCGCTCGAGAAAGGCCTGCGCCAGTAGCACGGCGTCCCCGGGACGTTCGCGCAGTGGCGGAATGGTGACGGTAATTTCAGAAAGCCGGTAGTAGAGATCTTCGCGGAAGCTCCCCTCGCGGATCATGGTGGCGAGGTCGCGGTGGGTCGCGCACACCACGCGCACGTCGACGGGAATCTCGCCGCGCCCGCCCAGCCGCTCGATCACGCGCTCTTGCAGGAAGCGCAAGAGCTTGGCCTGCAGCGGCATCGGCAGATCGCCGATCTCGTCGAGAAAGAGCGTGCCGTCGTTGGCGTATTCGATCTTGCCGATAGTCTGCTTGGCGGCGCCGGTGAAGGCGCCTTTTTCGTAGCCGAACAGTTCGGATTCGAGCAGGGTGTCGGGAATCGCCGCGCAGTTGATGGCGACGAAGCGTTTGCTGGACCGCGGCGACAGTTCGTGGATGCCGCGCGCGAGCACTTCCTTGCCGGTGCCCGATTCGCCCAATAGCAGCACGGTGGCATTCGCCGGTGCGACCTTCTCCACCGTGCGGCAGACCTTCAGCATCGGCTCGCTGTTGGTGATCAGGCCCGCCAGCGCGGACGGCTGCTGCCGGGCGGCGAGCTGGCGGTTTTCGAGTTCGAGCGCGTGGACGTGCAGCGCGCGCGAGATCATCAGCGTGAGCACGTCCGGGTCGAAGGGTTTCTGGAAGAAATCGTAGGCACCGAGATGGATCGCCTTGACGGCGTTGGCACGGTCGAGGTTGCCGGTCACGACGATGACCTTGGTCGACGGGGCGAGCGAGAGGATCTGCTGGAGGGCGGCGAGGCCCTCGGTGGCGCCGTCGGCGTCCGGTGGCAGGCCGAGGTCGAGCAGCACGACCGGCGGTTCGTGGCGCCGCAATTGCACGATTGCGCTGTCGCGGTCTGCGGCCGTGAGCAATTCGTAATCGGCGAGGCTCCACTTGAGCTGCTTCTGCAGCCCGGGATCATCCTCGACCAGCAACAGTTTCTGTTTGGCGTCGCTCATGCGGCGGTTCCTCCGACAACATTATTGTCCAGCGGCAGACTGAGATGGAAGCGGGTGCCGCGCCCCGGGGTACTGTCCACGTCCAGGGTGCCACCCAGCGCGCGGACGGTTTCGCGGCACTCGTAGGCGCCGATCCCCATGCCGGCGCCCTTGGTGGAGTCGAACGGCTGGAACAGGCGGGTGCGGATGAAGGTGTCGTCCATGCCGATGCCTGTATCGCTGATCTCGATGATGGCACGGCCATTGTGCTCGAAGGCGCGCAGTACGACATGGCCGTCCGCCGGCGTCGCTTCCAGGGCATTCTGCAGCAGGTGGCCGATCGCGCGCACCAGCCGCTCGCGCTCGGCGCGCACGCGCAGGGTGGCGGGTGGCATCTCCAGCGTGGGCCTGAGCTTGAAGGCCTGTTTGCTGGCGGCGGCCTCGGTGAGCACGTCGGCCACTGCCACCGGCTGCATCGGCGCGGCGTTGCTGTCGCGGCGCAACTGCGCCAGCACCTTGTTCATGCGAGCCACTGCGCTCGCCACGGTGTCCAGCATGTCGGCCTGGAACTCCGGATTGTGCTTGTGCTTCTCGGCGTTGGCGAGCAGCAGCGATAGCTGGGCGACGAGATTCTTCAGATCGTGAATGACGAAGGTGGTGGTGCGGTTGAACGATTCGAACTGGCGCGCCACGATGAGCTGGTTGGCGGCGCGCATCTGCGCGAGATGTGCGCTCGCCTGCCGCGCCGCGACCTTCAGCAGGTCACCCACTTCCCAGTTGTAAGTCACCTGGGCGAGCGAGCGCTTCAGCACGACGAAGCCGAGCAGCTCGTCGTGCAGCATCAGCGGCACCACCAGCCACGCATCACGCGCCTCGCGGATCCAGGCGGGGGGCTCCAGGTCGCCATAGAGCTCGTGGCGATTCTTCAGTTCGTCGAGGTCGATGACCCACTGGCGTTGCGCGAGCCAGCGCACGAAGGGAGAGTCCGCCGGCTCCGTGGCGGCAAGATCGCTCCAGTTCCAGTGGCCGGCGCGCTGATAGCCGGCCTCGCCTTCCCGCAGCCACAATGCGCCCCCGGGGCTCTCGACCAGGCGTGCGAGGGCCTCGGCGGCACGTTCGCAGAGTTGCGTCCCCGAGGGGCCTTCGGCGAGCGTGCGGGTGAACTTCAGCCACTCTTCACGGTAGTCGTAACGGTAGCTGAAGAAATGCTTGGAGAGGAACACCCGCAGGCGCGCCCGCAGCGTGCCGGAGAACATCAAGGTCGCCAGCAGCAGCGCGGCGGCGAAGACGAAGACGCTTTGTACCACGTCGCCCCATGCGCCACCGAACAGGCGCAGGTAGTAGCCGGCCCCTGCCATGAACAGCAGATAGATGCCGGCGCCCAGCAGGCTCGCGGTATGGAAGGCCATGCTGCGCGACAGGCCGACCGGTGCGGCCCAGTCGGGGTTGCGCGCGGCCGACACCGCGATCAGCGGCGTCACCAGTGCGGCCACATAGCCGCGTGCGGCCCAGACCTGGGCGTCGAGCGCACCGAACAGGGCTGCGTTGGCGTAGAGATAAAAGTCATACACGAACAGGCCACCGAGGCCGAGGCAGAGGAACTTGATCGCCCAGCGGTCTTCCAGGCGCGCCCCCCGATACACCTGCTCGACCAGCACCAGGCCCATCACGGTGAGGAGCACGAGTCCGAGGTTACCCAGTCCGCTGGGCAATCCCGGGACGCCCGGCCATAAGTAGGGATAGAGACTGGCGACGAGCAGGCCACCGACCAACAGGCCGCCTAGAAGCCGGATCGTCCGCAGCGGCGCCGGCAGGCGGGTGCCGGGGGGACGGCGCATCTGCAGGATGTAGAACAGCAGCACCAGCCAGGCGCCATTGCGTGCCACCTCGACCACCAGTTCGAGTCGCACGGGCAGTCGCCCCCATGCCGTGAATGCGGAGAGGAATCCCCAGACGGCCGACAGGGCGGTGGCGAACAGCAGCAGGCGGCCCTGCGGACGCCGCTGCCAGCTGGCGACGATCAGTCCTGACAGGCCCAGATAGGCGATGGCAGCCAGGCCATATCCAAAGGCGGCGAGCAGGAGCAGCGTGGCGGCCATGGGGCGTGTGGCGCGTGGCTAGCGCGCGCCCTTGCCCCACACCACGACCTGCACGGTCTGGAACAGGATCATGAGGTCGAGGAACAGGCTGTGATTCTTCACGTAATAGAGATCGTACTGGAGCTTGTGCATGGCGTCCTCGTCGGTGGCGCCATACGGGTAGCGCACCTGCGCCCAGCCGGTGATGCCGGGCTTGACGGTGTGGCGCACGCCGTAATAGGGGATCTTCTGGGTCAGGTCCTGCACGAAATAGGGGCGCTCCGGGCGCGGGCCGACGAAGCTCATGTCGCCGAAGAAAACGTTGAATACCTGTGGCAATTCGTCGATGCGGGAGCGGCGGATGAAGCGGCCGACCAGGGTGACGCGGCTGTCGTTCTGGTGCGCCCAGCGTGGCCGGCCATCCTTCTCGGCGTCGACGCACATGCTGCGGAACTTGAGGATGGTGAAGCTGCGCCCGCCCTGGCCCACGCGCTCCTGCCGGTACAGCACGGGGCCCGCGCTTTCCAGCTTGATCAGCAGCGTGGTGAGCGCCATGAGCGGCAGGGTGACGGTGAGGAGTGCCGTGCTGGCCACGAGGTCGAACAGCCGCTTGATGGTATCGCGCAGCATGCCCTGGCGGAAACCCTCGGCGAGGATCATCCAGCTGGCGTTCATCGAGTCGAGCTGCAGGTGGCCGTTCTCGCGCTCGAAGAAGCTCGACAGCTCCAGCACGTTGATGCCGCGCAGCCGGCACTCCAGAAGTTCCGGTACCGGCATGCCGCCGCCGCGGCGGTCGCGCACGGCCAGCACGATTTCGCTGACATTGAGGCGTGCAGCGAGTTCGGGAAGCGGGTCGGTGCTGTCGAGAATACGGGCATGGTCGACGAAATGGTGACTGCCGCCCATCGGCAGGTAGCCGACCACCTGCACGTTGCTGGCATGGCTGCGCTTGGCCAGCAGCGCTTCGACCTGGGCGGCACGGCTGCCGGTTCCGATCACCAGGGCCCGACGCCTGAGCGCGCCCGTGCGGGCCCAGCGCGTGAACAGCACGCGACTCGCTAGGATCCCGAGCAGCGCGATGCCGAATGACAGCAGGAAGGCGCCGCGGCCGACCAGCAGGACCGGGAAGAAATAGAACAGCAGGCTCATCGCCACCAGGCCGAGGCCGAAACTCAGGCCCAGGCGCTGCAACAGCGCGCGCACGCTGCCCTGCCAGTCCGGGTCGTACAGGCCGCTCGCCGTCATCAGGCCCAGCATCACCAGCGAGAAGGTGAGGGCCTTGGGCAACAGCGGCTGCAGGTCGCTCGGGATCGAGTTGGCATCGAAAAAGCGCGCACCGACACCGGCGTAGATGGCCCCGCCGAGGATGCATGCCTCGACCAAGACCAGCAGCAGCAGGTTCAGGGGCACGTAGTGCCGGAAAAAACGGATCACGACAGTCGGGTTATCGTTATGGATACGGCAGGAGGCCAGCAGCTTCCGTGCCAGTATGCTACAGGGCAAATGATCAAATCAGCCCTCGCGCCTGCGCCAAGCGCACCCGACGGGGGCTGCCGTCGGCCTGCAGGCGCTTCATGCCACGCAGTTCCGTGGCAGGATACACGACCAGTTCGATCGGCGCGCGCGGGTCATCGAGCACGAAGCGCGGGAAGATGCGACCCGGGGTGTCCGCAGCCCGGAATTCCCCTGCTTCGTACGGAACCGGCAGGCGCATCAGACTGAATTCAAGGTCCTTCGGCTGGTCGGTGAAGAGCTGCAGATGGATCCCGGTGTGGCGCCCGGCGGTGCCGTTGAGCACCGGTCCGGTCAGATGTGGGTCGAACTCTACCAGTCGTTCCATGTATTCGACTGCCACCTGACGAAGCAGTGCCAGGTGCGTGCGCGTTTCATCGGCTTGGTAGATCGACCGGTAAGTGCGCAGCGCCTCCTCGATTTCGAGGTTGTCCGGCAGGTTTCGGCTGTCGGGCGCACCAAGTTGGCGCGCCGCCTTGCGCTTGGCGCTGCCGTAATCGAGGCTGCCGTCCTCGGCCAGCATGCGCGCGGTCGCATGCGCGATGCGGCGGCGCATGTCCTGGTTCTTCATAGCGGGGTTCCCGGGAACGCCTCGCCCGGCGGGGTATCGGGGTTGGCGCCCCAGTCGGCTGCATGGCGTTCGGGCGGAGGAAACTCCTGATAGAAGTGCTCGGTCATGCCGGTTTTTTGCGTACCCAGCAGATCGCCGATGAGTTCCCCCAGCACGGATTCGGGAAGGCGGGTGCCCGTTTCCGGGTCGATCTGCATGCTGATGAGCCCGCCAGGCATGGGCCAGCCTTTCTGCGGCTGACCCTTGAGGGCCGTGCCCATGAAGTTGATCCAGATCGGCAGCGCGGTTTGGCCGCCGGTTTCATTGCGGCCAAGCGAGCGCGGCTGGTCGAAGCCCATCCAGCTGATCGCGACCAGGTTGGGGGTGAAGCCTGCGAACCAGGTGTCGCGTGAGTCGTTGGTGGTGCCGGTCTTGCCCGCGATGTCGCTGCGGCCCAGCCTGCCGGCCCGCGCCGCCGTGCCGTAGCGGGTGACGTCCTGCATCATGCTGGTCATCAGCCAGGCATTGCGCGGGTCAATGACGCGCGGCGCGTTCTGCTGGCTTTGTTGGACGCTGGCCTGCATGATGAGCCGACCGTCCTTGTCGTAGACCTTGTCGATGAGGTAGGGGCGGACGCCAAAGCCGCCGTTGGCGAACACCCCGTAACCGGCCGCCAGCTGCAGTGGTGTCACACCGCCTGCGCCGAGTGCCATCGTGAGATACGGGGGGTGGCGGGTCGGATCGAAGCCGAAGCGGCGGATGAAGTCGCGTGCGTAATAGGGGCCGATGCCCTGCAGGATGCGCACCGACACCAGGTTGAGCGACTTGGTGAGGGCCACCCGCATGCGGACCGGATCACCCGTGCTGCCGTCGTAATTCTTCGGCTCCCAGGCGGTGCCGCCGGCTTCCTCGGCGCTCAGGATGATGGGGGCGTTTTCGATGACCGTGGCCGGGGTGTAGCCTTTTTCCAGTGCGGCGGAATAGATGAACGGCTTGAAGCTCGATCCGGGCTGACGCCAGGCCTGCGTGACGCGATTGAACTTGTTGCGGTTGAAATCGAAGCCGCCGACCAGCGCGCTGATGGCACCATCATTCGGATCGAGTGCGACCAGCGCCGCTTCCACCTCGGGCAGCTGGACCAGGCGCCACTGCGGCTTGCTGCCGACCGCCTGGACCCGCACCACTGCCCCGGGCGTGAGTTGCCGGCCCTTCTTCGCGGCGGCCCAGTTGGCCACCCACTTGAGTGATGTCCCGCCGATGTCCGCTTCGCGTCCGTCGGCGAGTTGCACCCGGATCCGTTTGGCGTCGACGTCGGTCACCACGGCGGGCAACATTTCGCTTACGGGCGCGAGCTCCTCCAGCGCGTTGGCGATTGCTGTGGCGCGCGCCGCCTTGTCTGCCGGCAGGCTGAGCTGCTTTTCCGGTCCACGGTAGCCGTGACGCTGGTCGTAATCCGCCACGCCCTCCCACACGGCGCGATTGGCCGCTTCCTGCTGGTCGCGGCGGAGTGTGGTGACAGCCCTGAAACCCGAGCTGTAGATCGCCTCGCCATATTTCTCGAACAATGCCTGGCGAACCATCTCGGCCGCATGGTCGGCGCCGACGTCATTCTGCTGGCGCGCCTGGCGGATCACCAGCTTCTGCTCGACCGCCGCCTGCCAGGTCTTCTGGTCGATGAACTTGAGGGTCCGCATGCGTCCCAGCACGTACTCCTGGCGGATCTTGGCGCGTGCGAAGTTGACCACCGGGTTGTAGCGCGAGGGCGCTTTCGGCAGTCCGGCCAGCATGGCGAATTCCGCCAGCGTCAGTTCCTTCATGGGCTTGCCGAAATACGTACGCGCCGCGGCCTCGAAGCCGTACGCGCGCTGGCCCAGGTAGATCTGGTTGATGTAGAGCTCGAGAATCTTGTCCTTGGACAGATTGTGCTCGATCTTCATCGCCAGCATGGCTTCCGACAGCTTGCGGGTGAACGTCTTCTCGTTCGAAAGGAAGAAATTCCGTGCCACCTGCATGGTAATGGTCGACGCCCCTTCCTTGACTCCGCCGGACACCAGGTTGGAGCCCGCCGCACGCAGCACCCCGAGGGTATCCACCCCGCCGTGCGAATAGAAGCGCTCGTCCTCCGCTGCGATGATCGCCTGTTTCATGTAGGCCGGCACCTGTCCGATCGGGATGAAGTCGCGCCGCTCCTCGCCGAATTCCGCGATCAGGGCGCCGTCCGCCGTGTAGACGCGCAGCGGTTGCTTCGGCTTGTAGTCCGTCAGCGCCTCGAGTGGCGGCAGGTTGGGGTAGATCAGTGCAGCCGCGAGACCGGCGAGCGCGGTGCCGACCGCGCCGAGGCTGACGACCACTGCCAGCGCGTAGTGCCACCATTTGGAAAACATCCGGTTCCTTCTCTGTGATGCCTAAAGTTTCCGACGATTATAGGCGTTAGTGGTGTTGGAAATTGGACACAGGTGTTCAACTCTTGCGGGGCGGCAAGAAAATTACTGTTAAAAACCGGGAGTTGTTGCTAGCATCTAAAAACAAAAACAAAAAAAAGCGCCAACTCACAGAAGCGTAAAGGAAAACACTTGCACCTGAATATCAATCTGGACTGGTTGTCTGCCAAGGGGCTGCCGATGCTGGGCCTCGACATCAGCACGACCGCGGTCAAGCTGGTCGAGTTATCCGACGCGGGAAAGGGCATGCTGCGGGTGGAGCGCTACATGATCGAACCCCTGCCGAAGGATGCCGTGACCGACGGCAATATCGCGAACGTCGACCAGGTGGCCGAAGCCTTGCGCACCGCCTGGAAAAATCTTGGCTCACGGGTCAGGAACGTGGCGCTCGCGCTGCCGTCGTCGGCGGTCATCACCAAGAAGATCCTCGCGCCGGCGAGTCTCAAGGGACTCGATCTGGAAAACCAGGTCGAAACCGAAGCGAATCAGGTCATTCCCTTCTCGCTCGACGAAGTGAACCTCGATTTCCAGGTGCTGGGACCTTCTCCTGCCAGCGCGGAAGATGTGCAGATCCTGCTTGCCGCCGCGCGCAAGGAGAAGGTCGAGGACCGCGTGGCGGCAGTCGAAGCCGCCGGACTCAAGGCGCTGGTGATGGACGTCGAGTCGTTTGCCACGCAGGCTGCCTATGAGCAGATCGCTCATCTCCTTCCCAACGGCGGGGCGGGGCAGACCGTCGCCATCATCGATGTCGGCGCGCAGAACATGCACATCAACGTTCTGCACGACAACGAATCCGTTTACCTGCGCGAACACGGCTTCGGCGGCAACCAGCTCAACAACGAAATCTCGCGGCGCTACGGCATGACGAGCGAGGAGGCGGAAAACGCCAAGCGCAAGGGTACCCTGCCGGAAAGCTACGAGGTCGAAGTGCTGCAGCCCTACAGCGAGACGCTGGCGATGGAAATCGGCCGCGCGCTGCAGCTGTTCACCACCTCTACGCAGTACCGCAAGGTCGATCAGATCCTGCTCGCGGGTGGTGGCGCCATGATCCCGGGTATCGATGAGGTCGTGGCCCAGCGCACCGGCATACCGACCCAGGTCGTCAATCCATTCGCCAACATGGCGGTCGGCTCCAAGGTCCGGCCACAGGCGCTCACCGCCGATGCGCCTTCCCTCTTTGTCGCTTGTGGCCTCGCCATGCGGAGGTTCGATCCCCAATGATCCGCATCAACCTGCTCCCCCATCGTGAACTGAAGCGTGCCGCGCGCCGGCGCCAGTTCACCGCCATGCTCGGCGTTGCGGTCGCCGCTGGCGTGCTGGCCGTCATTGCCGGCCACACCGTCATCGCGGCGCGGCAGTCCGTGCAGGACGCGCGCAACGCCTATCTCGAAAAGGAAATTGCCAAGCTCGACGAGCAGATTGGTGAAATCAAGAAGATCCGCGAACAGACCCAGGCGCTGCTGGAACGCAAGCGGGTGGTCGAAACGCTGCAGGCCAACCGCACCGAAGTCGTCCACCTGTTCGACCAGATGATCCGCCTGCTGCCGGATGGGTTGTATCTGAAGTCGTTCAAGCAGACCGGCGACACCATCCGGCTCAGTGGCTACACCCAGTCGAGCGCGCGCGTATCGACCCTGATGCGCAACCTTGACGGGTCGCCCTGGTTCGAATCCGCGCGTCTGATTGAAATCAAGGCTGCCACCGTGAACAACCTGCGCGCCAATGAATTCGTGCTGGCGGTCAAGCAGACCCGGCAGGAGCTTGAAGGCGAGACACAAGTGAGCACCACACCCGCCCCGAAGAAGGGCAAAGGGGGCAAGGCATGACCCTGGACGACATCAACAAACTGGACCTGAAAACGCTCGCTGACTGGCCGCTGCCGACCAAGCTCGCGGCGCTGGTCCTGCTGTGTGCGGCGATCGTGATGGCGGGCTGGTGGTTCGACTGGCGCGGCGGCATGACACAACTCGATGCGGGCAAACGCAAGGAAGCCGAGTTGCGTCAGGTGTTCACGACCAAGAAGAACCAGGCGGTCAACCTGGAGGCCTACACCAAGCAACGCGCTGACATCGAACAGGCGTTCGGCGCGCTGCTGAAGCAGCTGCCGAACAAGCAGGAAATGGATGCGCTGATCACCGACGTCAACCAGGCAGGCCTGGGACGCGGGCTGCAGTTCGACCTGTTCAAGCCGGAGGGCGAGGCCGTGTCCGAGTTCTATGCCTCGACACCCATCACCGTCAAGGTCAACGGCGGCTATCACGACATCGCAGCCTTCGTCAGCGATGTCGCCAAACTATCGCGCATCGTCACCCTGCACGACATCGCCATGGAGCCGGCCAAAACGGGTGTGCTGAGCATGGATGCCACGATCAAGACGTATCGCTATCTGGATGAAGAGGAAGTCATCGCACGAAAACAGGCCGCCGAAAAGGACAATAAGCCAGGCAAGAAGAAGGCCAAGGAGAAGAAGAAATGAAGCGCTTCGCCATATTTCTCCTGTCGATCGGCCTGACCGCGTGTGGTGGCGGCAACATGGAGGATCTGCAACGATTCGTGGCCGAGACCGGCAAGGATGTCCAGGGCAGGGTCGAGCCCCTTCCCGAGGTCAAGGTCTACGAACCGTTTACCTACGGTGCATTCGACCTGCCCGACCCGTTCAAGCCGAGAAAGCTGACGACCGGGGGCGGTGGCGGCGTTCAGCCCGACTTCAACCGGCCCAAGGAACCACTCGAAGCGTTCTCGCTGGAAACCCTGAAGATGGTCGGTGTGCTGTCGCGCAAGGGCGTCATCCATGCCGTGATCAAGACGCCGGACAACGCGATCTATCACGTCAGGAAAGGCAATTACGTGGGCCAGAATTTCGGCATCATCACGCAGATCGGCGACACCGAAGTGACCCTGCGCGAGATTGTGCAGGACAGCGCGGGAGACTGGTCCGAGCGCACGAGCACCCTGATTTTGCAGGAATGATTCAATGAGAAGTGCTGATTACAAAGAGGCTGACATGAACGCATTGCCAAAACTTGCCTATCACTACGGCCGTCGCCTGCTGGGAGCCGTGGCTTTCGCAGGGCTCGCCCTGCTGCCCGTGGCGCACGCTGCCGATGCGCCGCCCACCGCGAACGCCGTGCAAAGCGTCGAGACGACGACCCTGCCGGGTGGCAAGGTCGTGGTGCGCGTCAACCTCAAGGCGCCGCTGGCCGCAACGCCGGCCGGATTCACCGTCGGCAACCCCCCGCGCATCGCACTCGACCTCCCGGATACCGGAAACGCGACGGGGCGCAATGTGCTCGAGGCGAATCTCGGGCCGCTGACCAGCGTGAACGTGGTGCAGGCCGGTACGCGTACGCGCCTGGTCCTCAACCTCAGCAAGGCGGCCGAATATGAGGCGCGCGTGGAAGGCAATGCCTTGTACGTTTCCCTGGGCGATTCGGGGACAGGCCTGGCTCCGGTGAATGCCACGCCGCGCTTTGCCGAGGCCGGCCCGGGCAGCGTTCGCCACGCCATCCGTGACGTCGATTTCCGCCGCGGCGCCACGGGCGAGGCGCGCATCGTCACCACCTTGTCGGATGCGCAGACCGGTATCAACATCCGCCAGCAGGCCGACGGTGTCGTGGTCGACTTCGTCGGCACGGAGCTGCCCAAGGCGCTGCAGCGCCGCCTCGATGTCGCCGACTTCGGAACGCCGGTGCAGACCGTCGAAGCGTATACGCTGGGTGACAACACCCGCATGATGATCGCCCCGAAGGGTGCCTGGGAGTATTCGGCCTATCAGACCGAGAACAGCTTCATCGTCGAGGTCAAGCCGGCCGTCGACGGCGTGAAGCGCACCGCGGATGGCAAGATCAAGTATGTCGGCGAGAAGCTCTCGCTCAATTTCCAGAATGTCGAGGTGCGGTCGGTGCTCCAGGTCGTCGCCGATTTCACCGGCCTCAACATCGTCGCCAGCGACACGGTGACCGGCAACCTCACGCTGCGCCTCAAGGATGTGCCGTGGGATCAGGCGCTCGACCTCATCATGCAGACCAAGGGGTTGGACAAGCGCCAGAACGGCAACGTCATCTGGATCGCGCCCAAGGATGAGCTTCTGACCAAGGAAAAGCTGGAATTCGAGGCCAAGGCCGCGGTGGCCGACCTCGAGCCGATGGTGACGGAATACATTCCGCTCAACTACATGCGGGCCGATGAGGCGCAGACCATGTTGTACGGCTTTGCGGCCGGTGCATTCCTCAATTCGGCGAAAAACAACGCGGTGAACTGCTCCGCCCAGGCGCAGGGTCTGGGCGGTGCGGCCGCGGCGCAGGCCTCGCAGCAGGGCAAGGACTCCGACCAGAAGATCCTGTCGAAGCGCGGTCGTGCCACCTACGAGTTGAAGACCAACACGCTCATCATCACCGACACCGCACGCAAGATCCAGGAAATCCGCGACTTGCTCACCCGTCTGGATGTCCCGGCGCGCCAGGTCATGATCGAAGCCCGCGTGGTGACGGCCGAGAGCGGCTGGAGTCGGGACCTGGGCGCCAAGCTGGGGCTCACCGCGGTCAACCTGACGGGCCGTTACCAGGGCGGTATCGCGGGGACGCAGGACAGTGCGTCGGCCATCACGCAAGGCTTCTGGCCCATGCAACCCATCAAGGGCACCCGCTACGATCCGGTCAGCGATTCCTACAAATCCGACGTGCCCATCGCGGGGACGGGAACGAACATGGTGAATCTTCCTGCCGGCGCGGGGGCGGCGCAGTTGGCCCTGTCCCTGCTGGACGCGTCCACTGGCAACTTGCTGAGCCTGGAACTGTCCGCCCTGGAGGCCGACAACCGCGGGAAAATTGTTTCCAACCCGCGCGTGATGACGTCCAACCAGAAACCCGCCGTGATCCTGAATGGCACGCAGATTCCCTACATCACGCCGGGGAGCGCAAACGAGCCGGCGACCGTCAGCTTCAAGGATGTCTTCCTGTGCCTCCTGGTGGATCCGCAGATCCTGAACAACGATTCGCTCATCATGACGGTCGAGGTGCAGAAGGACAATGTGGACCCGACCGGTACGGTGTCGGTGGGCAGCGGCATCACCGTTCCGGCGATCGCGACGAAACGCGTGAAGACCCAGGTGCGCGTGAACAATGGCGAAACGCTGGTGCTGGGGGGCATCTTCGATGAGGCGGAACTCAGCAACATCACCAAGGTGCCTTTCCTCGGCGACGTGCCGGTCCTGGGCAACCTCTTCAAGCAGAAGTACAAGCAGGAACAGAAAACGGAGCTGATCATTTTCCTGACGCCGCGCATCATCGACGAGCGCCTGTCGCTCCGCTGATCCCGGCCGGGCATCGAAGCGCGGGCATGTCCCGCGCTTTTTTCATGTCAGGCATCGGGCGGTGCGCCGGGGCTGGGAGCATCGACGCCACCTCCTTTAGAATGGAGCCCATGAGCAAACAGGACAACATTTTCCTGGTCGGTCTGATGGGCGCCGGCAAGACCACGGTGGGACGCCTGCTGGCAAAGCACTACGCTTGTGTCTTCCGGGACTCGGACCACGAGATCGAAGCGCGCACCGGGGTGAAGATCCCGGTGATCTTCGAGATCGAGGGCGAGGCCGGCTTCCGCAAGCGCGAGGAGGCGGTGATCGCGGACCTGACGGCTCTGTCCGGAATCGTACTGGCGACCGGCGGCGGCGCGGTGCTGTCGGCGGCCAACCGCGAGAGGCTGCGCCAGCATGGCGTGGTGGTCTACCTGCGGGGTACGCCCGAGCATCTCTACGAACGCACGCGGCACGATCGCAACCGCCCGTTGCTGCAGACCGACAACCCGCTGGAAAAGCTGCGCGAACTCTATCGGGTACGCGATCCGCTGTACCGCGAGGTGGCGGACATCGTCGTCGACACCGGCCGGCAGAGCGTGGCCGGAATGACGCGCCTGCTGTGTGGCAAACTCGATGCCATGCGCTTGCCCGTCCCGACCGACGAGGCGCTCAAGGCCGTCGCCACCAAGCCTTGAACCGGTCCCACCGGCCTGGGGTGGCCGCGCTGGCGGCGGCCCGATCATTGCCGATTGCCACGCGCTCGCCGCCAGCCTGCAACACGACGCCCTGTTCTCCCGTCCGGAACCACCAGACGCGGGTGAGGCCACCGCTGCGGATTTCGACGCCATAGGCCGCGCCGCTGCCCAGGCGGCGAACCTTCGGCAGCGAATCGTCGCCGGCAAGGCGCGGAATCAGCACGACGAGAAATTCGTCTTCGCGCGCGGCGGTGGCAGGCGACAGCTCGATGCGCCAGGCACCCGCCTCGGTGGGCTGGCCCTTGCGTGCAATCGCAGCGGCGAGCGTGCCGTTCTCGTCATAGTTCCTGCCATCCACCCAGAACTCGAAACCGGGGCCCCCGACCGTCTTGACGTCCGAGCGAACGGGCAGCAATACCTCGCCGTGCAGGCTGCCGCCGCGTGCGCGGCGGACGGGATCGGCGGGCACGCGCACCGTGAACCGGTTGCCGTTGAGCATCGGGGCGTGCTGGGTATGCAATAGCCAACGCTTCACGAAGTCGGCGTGCGTGGCGTGGACGACGTCGCGCACGATGACGACATCCATCCGGCGGTCGTAGACGAGGGTGCGCCACATGCGTTCGACGCGCCGTGTGCGATGGGAGAATTCGCCCGGTCCGGAATGGCGATTGGTGTAGGCGGGCGTCAGGTCGGCCACAGCGACCACGCTGTCCTGCCCGCTGTAGTAGTGCCGCAGCGCGCCGGTGTGGTAGAGCGCATGCTGGTCGAGCCATTCGTTGAGGTCGATGGGGGCCGATTCGAGGCCCCAGCCCGAACCGATGCGCCGCTGTCCGCCGTCGTTGGCGATGGCGCGCGTCTCCTTGCCGCTCGCCAGTGCCGTGTCGTCCGGGTCGGTGACGGTGACGAGGTTGTGCGCGATGCTCTGGTAGGCATAGTTCATGTGGTGGTCGGAACCGTACTTCGGTCCGTAGAACCCGCTGTCGAGCGCGAGTTCGCCGCCCTTGTAGAGCGTGAACGCGCCCTGGTCGAGGTGGCTGTGCGACCAGTAGTTGTCACCGGCCTTGAAGGTCAGGTAGGTGGCGTCCGCACTCCAGTCGCTGCGCGCGACGACCAGGCCGATGCCGTCGAAGCGACGGTCGAGCGGCAGGGGGCTAGGGGCTTCGGGCGCCAGCAGGCTGGCGTCGGTCAGCGGCCCCCACGGCCAGCTGCTGGGTTCAGGGGCGAGCCGGGGCGGACGCAGGCTGTAGGCGGCGGCATGGCGGTACTCGAGCGCGAGCGGCACGACGTCGGGCACGTTGCGGTCGAAGAAGCCGGCATCGCCCCAGCGGAAGTCCGTTCCATCCGGGCGTTTGCGGTCGACGACGAAATCGAGGAAGCCGCGCAGCCCGGGCTCGGTTCTGAAGAGATCCTCGCCGGTCGCGCTGCGCCACATGGCCGGCACCTGGTAGACGGCCTGCCCGATGCCGATGCCGAGGTACTCCCCACCCTCGTGCCAGCCGCCATGTTGTCCCATGATCTGGCGCCAGACGGGCAGCACACGGTGCTTCCACAGGTCGTAGGTGAAGCGCATGTAAAGCTCGCCGCGCGGGTCGTCGCCGTGCAGCGCGAGGTTCGCCGCCACCAGTGCCTGGAACGGACTGTTGTAGAGATAGACGTTGTAGGGTGAAAGACGGTCGGTGCGGATGTAGTTCACCAGGTAGCCGACACCCTCGGCCAGCTTTTCGCGTAGCGCGTCGCGCTGCGTGTCGTTCCATTGCGCGTAGAGCCAGTCGTAGGCCTGCGCGATCGGCTTTGCCTGCTGGTGGCCGCGATAGCTGTACCGCATCTCCATCAGGCGGCGGTGCAGCAGGGCGAGGTCCTGGCTGCCGGGCTCGATGTAGGCCATGAAGATGACGTCCCACAACTGGCCCTTGCCGCCGTCGGCGAGCCGGCGCGACTGCTCGATCCAGCCCGGGTTCTCGCTGCGCAGGCGTGAAATGTCGGCATCGCTCGGGTGGGGCAGGCGGGGGTGGCCGTGATGGAAGCCGGGCAGCACGATTGCCGTGAGCGTTTCCGGCGCCGGCAGCATGCTGCGGCCGCGATCGTCGCTCGCCATTCGGACCTGGCTGCCGGCCATCCATCCCGCCACGCCCAGCGTGACCATGACCGTCGCCAGCGCGGGCACGGCCCAGCGCATCATCCGCGGCGCGGGCAGCGTGGCGGGCGGGATCGTGCGCGCATGGGTTTCGGCAAACAGCCAGGGCAGCAGCCAGCCCAGCACCGCCAGCAGCACGTCTGTGATGTCGGCGAAGCGGCCCGGGATGGACTGTTGCAGCCATTCCAGGCTGAAGGCCAGCAGACCCACCATCGCGCCACCGCCCAGCATGACGGCGAGGCGCCAGCGCCATGCGGTCAGCCAGCGCGCCAGCAGGCCCAGGGCCATGAACGGCCACAGCGTTTCCACAAGATCGAGCATGCCCTCCAGCGTGCCGACCTGGCCCCGGAAGGGAATCCAGTTGATGACCGAGGTGGCGGCATCCTGGCCCGGCGCGAACTGCGCCAGCGCATGCGCCGTCAGCAAGGCCGCGGCCGCCGGCACGATGCGGCCCGCCGGTGTCCGCGCGGGCGGCGTCGCCAGCAGCGCGGCGGCGCCCAGCCAGCCGATCAGCGCCTCAAGGCTGAGCTGGCGCCCGACGACGGGAACCTTGAGCAGCAGTACTGCCAGGCTGAACACAATGAATGGCCAGACCAGCGGCCGTTGTGCGACGCAGCGCAGCAGCAGGCCGAGCGCGACCACATGCAGCCCCATCACCAGTGCACCCGCTGGCTCGAAGGTGGAGGGATGGCGCAGTGTGTTGCCCAGCGGTTTGAGGCCGCTTTTCAGACTGCCCCAGTCGAGCGACGGCACGAAAGGGGCCGCGTGGGTCAGCGCCCACAGGGCGGCGACGACCAGGGCGAGATTGGCGAGGGTCCCAGGCGCGAACCATGACTGCCGCCAGTGCAGCAGCCTGCGACCGGGGGCGAATCGCGGGTCCAGCACGCCGGCAAGCAGCGCGCCGCCCGCACTGCCGGCACTGTTGGCCACCCAGTCGAGCGGCGAGGGCACGCGGCTCGGCAGTGCCGATTGCAGCGTTTCGAGCGCGAAGCTCAGCGTGCTGCCCGCCACGCATGCCACGACGATGGCCGCGATCGTGCCGATCCGGGGCCGCAGCCACAGCGCCAGGAACAGTCCCAGCGGGACATAGGCGAGCAGGTTGACGAAGAGGTCCGCGCGCGGCGCACTTTCCGGCCATGCCGCCGTGATAGGATTGAACCAGTCCCCCGCTGGGGGCGTCCATTCGCCGAGCGGAAACAGGGTGCCGTAGATCACCAGCATGCCGTAGGCGAGGGCGAGCCACAGCATGGCCGCCCCTGGCCGGGTTGAGGGATGGGCGGGCTGTCGACGGGGCATTACCGGATTCTAGCGAACAAGCATGAGCACACGCACAATCGATGTTTTCAACGGCGACGCCGACGGGCTCTGCGCCCTGCACCAGCTGCGGCTCGCCGAACCGGTCGACTCCGAGCTCGTCACCGGTCCCAAGCGCGACATCAGCCTGCTGAAGCGCGTTACCGCCGGCGCCGGCGACCGCGTCACCGTGCTCGACGTCGCGCTGTCGAAGAATCGCGACGCGCTCGATCGCCTGCTCGCCGCGGGTGCCGAAGTGCGCTATTTCGACCATCACCAGCCGGGCGACATTCCGGTCCATCCGCGCTTCGAGGCGCACATCGACACCGACGCGGCGGTCTGCACCAGCCTGCTGGTGAACCACCATCTCGAGGGGCGCCATCTGCCATGGGCGGTGGCGGCCGCCTTTGGCGACAACCTCGCTGAATCTGCACGCACCGCCGCGGCACCGCTCGCGCTTTCCGAGGCGCAGCTGGCCGAACTGCAATCGCTCGGTGAATGCCTCAACTACAACGGCTACGGCGAAACGCTCGATGACCTGTTCTACGATCCGGCCGAGCTGTATCGCCAGTTGCGTCCGTTCCCGGACCCCTTCGCCTTCATCGCCGATTCGCCAGCCTACCGGACCCTGAAAGCGGGGTACCAGGCGGACATGGCGCGTGCGGTCGCAATGCCGGCGACGGAGCGCCGCGCCAGCGGGCGGGTCTTCGTGTTGCCCGCGGAAAAGTGGGCGCGGCGGATTTCCGGTGTCTTCGGCAACCAGCTCGCCGTCGAATCTCCCCGGCAGGCGCACGCCGTGCTCACCGCCAAGTCGGGCGGCGGCTATGTCGTCAGCGTGCGCGCGCCGCTGGCGACCCGGTCGGGCGCGGACGTGCTGTGCAGCCAGTTCGAAACCGGTGGCGGACGCAAGGGGGCGGCCGGCATCAATCACCTGCCCGACGCCGAGCTTGACCGGTTTGTCGCGGCCTTCTACCAGACCTTTGCCTGACCTCCGGAAACATACATGGACCACCAGCTGCTCGCGCCCTATGGCGGCGCCCTCGTCAACCTGATCGACCCGGCGCGCGCCGATGCGCTGAAGCAGGAGGCGCTGGGCCTGCCCTCGCTCGACCTTGACTGGCAGGCCCAGTGCGAGCTGGAAATGCTCATGAGCGGCGCCTATTCCCCGCTCACCGGCTTCATGACGCGCGCGCAGTGCCGGCAGGTCGAGACCGACATGACGCTCGACGACGGCACTTTCTGGCCGTTGCCCATCACCTTGTCGAGCCGCCAGAAAGTGGCGGGCGAGCTCAAGCCGGGCGATCGCATCGCCCTGCGCGACGGCGAGGGGTTCATGCTCGCCGTCATGAGCGTGAGCGACGTGTGGAACGACGATGGCACCTGGCGGCTCGGCGGTCCGGTCGATGGGGTCGCGCTGCCGCCGCACCCCGATTTCGTCGCCCTGCGCGCCACGCCGGCCGAGCTGCGCGCCAGTTTCGCCAAGCGCGGCTGGCGCCGCGTGCTGGCGTGGCAGGCGCGCCAGCCGATCCACCGCGCCCAGTACGCGTTCTGTCTCAAGCGCGCGATCGAGAATGAAGCCAACCTGCTGCTGCATCCGCAGGCGGGCGGCGACCTCACCGATGCCCCCGCGTATTTTTCGCTGGTGCGCAGCTTCATTGCCGTGCGCGACCGTTTCCCTGCCGCCACCACCCAGCTTGCCCTGTTGCCGGCGCCGCCGCGCGGCTGCAGCGCCAAGGAAGTGCTGCTGCGTGCCATCGTCGCGCGCAACCACGGTTGCAGCCTGCTCATCGTCGGCGGCGAGCACCAGCCAGAAGGCGATCACCGGCGTGGTGAGGACCTGGCACGGCGGCACGCCGACCTGCCCGCGAGCGCGCAGATCGACAAAATCGGCGTCGAGCTCATCGCCTATCCGCGCATGGTCTACGTGGAGGACCGCGCGGAGTATCTGTCCGAGGCGGAGGTGCCGGCCGGGTCGCGCGTGCTCACCCTGCCTGGCGAGGAGTTCCGCCGCCGCATGCAGGCCGGACTGAAGATCCCGGAGTGGTACAGCTTCCCCGAGGTGCTGGCCGAACTGCACCGGCAGAGCCCGCCGCGCGAGCGCCAGGGCTTCACCGTCTTCTTTACCGGCCTGTCGGGTGCCGGCAAGTCCACCCTCGCGCGCTCGCTCGCGGCGCGCCTGATGGAAATGGGTGGGCGCTCGGTCACCCTGCTGGACGGTGACATCGTGCGCCGCCACCTGTCATCCGAACTCGGGTTCTCCAAGGCGCACCGCGACATCAACGTGCGCCGCATCGGCTTCGTCGCCTCCGAAATCACCAAGAACCGCGGCATCGCCATCTGCGCGCCGATCGCGCCGTACCGCCAGACGCGCCGTGACGTGCGCGAAATGATCGAGGCGGTCGGCGGTTTCGTCGAGATCCATGTCGCCACGCCGATCACCACCTGCGAGTCGCGCGACCGCAAGGGGCTTTACGCCAAGGCACGTGCCGGCCTGATTCCGGAATTCACCGGCGTTTCGGATCCCTACGAAGTACCGGAAAGTCCGGAACTGGCGATCGACACCACCGACCTTGGCATTGACGAAGCCGTGCAGCAGGTCCTGCTGAAACTGGAACACGAAGGCTACTTGCGCTGACCGAAGCGACAGGTGTAAAAAAAGCCGACGCGCTGCGTCGGCTTTTTTGCAGGCCGAGCGTACTTCAGGCGTGCTTGCGGCGGCGCATCGCGGCCAGGCCCGCGAGGCCGATGCCCAGCAGCGCCAGCGAGGCCGGCTCCGGAATCGGGTCGATCGGCTTGCCGCCGACCAGGATGCCGTCGAAGGCCAGGCCCGAGTCGTAAATCTGGTCGGACCAGTCCACGACGCCGAATTCGAGCACGTAGTTGCCCGCTGCGGCGATCTCGTAGCTCATCCCGATCCAGCCCGTGTAGCCGCACCCGGTGCTGTAGCAGGCGCCGGAATAGCCGCCCAGCGGCGACCACACCGGGCCGCCGGGGATGATGGGCGTGCTGGCGGGGGACAGCGTGACGTCGGGATTCAGCGCCGGCAGCCCGAAGCCCGGGACCGTGTCGCCCCCCGGCGTGGTGCGCGCGGTGAACAACAGGGCCACCTCGGTCAGGCTGTTGTCGAGCAGGCGCACCCAGGCATAGTCGGCATAGCCGGCGCCGTCGGAGGTGACGTAGTTGAAATAGAATTCCAGATCGTCGCCGGCGGCGGCGGAAAACACGCCGGTACGCAGACGCGAGCCGTCGGTGCCGCCGAACGGGCCCAGGCCGGTGATGCCGGTGTTGCTGGCGATCCAGCCATAGTTGCCGCCTTCGGGCGAAGCGGTGACGACGCCATTGGCGCCCAGCGTGCCGCAGTTGCCGGTGCAGCTCCAGGTGCCGGGGATGCCGGTGTCGAACGCGCCGGCTTGGGCCGCCCCGGTGGCGACGCTCAGACCCGCGAGCATCATGCCGCTGGCGAGGATGTTGTGGATCGGTTTCATGAAGTTTCTCCTTCTGGTCGTTTGATTTCAGGCAGTCATGCGGAACCTTGCCGCTGCGGCGATGTTCGGCGCACCTGTGTGTCGTGTCGCCGAACGGCCCAAAGCAGCTGTCAACAGGGATGAAGCATTGTTCATGCCATCTTTGTCGAAGATAAAAAAGTGCATTTAGAACAATGAAATAGAAATATCACCCCCTGCGTGGGGAGAGATGTGGGCGTGGAAATGTAAAAAAAACCGACGCGAGCTTCCCGCTTGAGGCGCGGCGGGGGCGAATCCATGTCGGGCTGACGGTGTGCCCGGCGCCGCGCCAGGTCTCACTCGATCTTCGCGAGGGCAGCCTTTGCTTCCGGGTGTTGCGGTTGAATGGCGAGCGCCTTGCGCAGGGCGGCCTTCGCTTCCGGTTTCAGCTTCAGTGCCGCAAGCACCGCGCCGAGGTGATAGTGGGTGTCGGCTGTGCGCGCATCCTGGGCGAGTGCGCGTTTGAGCGTGCGCCGGGCTTCGGCGAGCATGCCGGCCCGGTAATAGGCCCAACCCAGCGTGTCGAGGAAGGCGGCGGTATCCGGGGCGAGCTGGACGGCTTTCTCGGCCCAGGCAAGCGCCTGTCTCGCCGACGTGCGGTTCTGCGGCGCCATCGCGGCGAGGTTGTTGTAGGCGAGCGCGAGGCGAGGCTCGACCTGCAGGGCGGCAAGATAGGCCTTTTCCGCTTCCCCCGTCTTTTGCAGGGCCTGCAGGCTCATGCCCAGCTTGAGGAAGGCTTCGGCATTCCTGGGGGCCGCCCGGGTGGCGCGTCGATAATCCTCGGAAGCGGTCTTGAAGTCCTGCCGGCTGAGATGGGCGTCTCCCCGGCCCACCAGGGCAGCGACCTGGTTCGCGTCGGTGGCGAGCACCGTGTCGAACAAGGCGATCGCCTCGGCGTGCCTGCCCTGCGCGACATAGACCCTGCCCAGCCCCAGTCGTGGCAGTGGGTTGCCGGGAGAGAGTGCGCCGGATCGCTTGAGGGCGGATTCGGCCTCGGAAAGCTGCCCGGCGGTGAGCAGGCCCATGCCCAGTCCGTAGTGGGCACCGGCGTGTTCCGGGCGGAGGTGGGCTGCTTGCCGGTAGGCTTCGGTGGCCGTCTGCGGCTTGTTCAGCGGTCCGCTGTAGAGGTCACCCAGGGCCAGGTGGGGCGCCGCGGCCCTGGGATCGAGCGTGGCGGCCTGCTTGAGGGCGGTCTCTGCCTCCGCCGGACGCCGCGTGGCGATGAGGAAGCGTCCCCACGACAGGTGAGCCGACGCGCTTTGCGGGTGGTTGGCGAGCGCCCGCTTCAGCCAGTCTTCCGCTTCCTTCAGCTTGTCCTGCTGCGCGGCCACGTGGGCGAGACCGAGCAGGGCATCAAGATGGCGCGGATCATGCTGCAGCGCCCGGCTGAACGCGGCACGGGCCACCGACCAGTCCTTGCGGTTGAGCGCCGGAAGGCCCTCGTCGTAGGCGAGGTCGGCCGGCCTGGCGGCCGCGCCGGGCAGCGCTTCCCGCGGGACCTCGTCGAGCGGGATGACGATGGCCTGGACGCCGGAAGCGGCCGACAGGGCCAGCGCGAAAAAAAAGAACGGTGGTTTCAATTCATCACCCCTGGTTCATGGCGGACGCAACAAAAAACCCCCTCCCATTTTCTGGGAAGGGGTTCTGAGTGTAAATGCGGCCGTTGTTACTTGGCTTTGCGGCGGCGCGTCGCGGCAAGGCCCGCAAGGCCCAGTCCGAGCAGCGCCAGCGACGCGGGCTCCGGCGTGGGATTCGGATCCGGATCGACGAAGATGCCGCCGGTCACGCCGAAACCGAAGATGAAGGTATTGGGAATCCCCAGCGTAGCCCCGCCATCCACACTCGGCTGGCCATACGAATAGAGGCCGATATCCACGTCGGACGCATCGCCGTCCACCAGCCGGCGCGCCATGTCGGCCTCGGCCTCACTCGCGGCGGCACCATAGTAAGTGTAGAAGGTGAACTCGCCGCCGGCGGCCAGTGCTGCGAACTCGAAATCGAACAGGGCGCCGTGGTCGTTGGGGCCGGAATCGCTGAAGTTCACGTTTTGCAGGCCATAGCTGGAGAAGCTGGTCGGATCCCACGAGTTGAAGCCGTTGTTGTCGGTACGGTAGACGTTGGAGCCGTTGGCAATGCCGAGCGCGGCGGGCACGCCCTGGATCGTCACGTACTCGGAGAACGGCGTCGGATAGATGTCCCAGTCCATGACGCGGCGATAGCGCAGGTCGCCCGCGGCGATATCGCTGTTGGTGAGGTTCTTGATCGTCACCGCCACCTGGTAGAGACTCGACGTGGTCGCCAGGGGCTGGTAGTTGTGGGTGACCTGCAAGGCGGGAGCGCCCGTGGCGTCGTTGATGTTGACGACGGAAATGGCCGTGCTCGCGGTGCTGGCGAAGCTCACCAGGGAGAGGCTGGACGATACGCCGCCGACGTCCCGGTTGGCCCCACCCTTGATGCCGCTGGAAATAATGGCCGCACCCCAGCCTTCGCACAGACAGCCCGGCTCGGTGGACGCTGCGCCGGTCGGGTTGTAGCGCAAACCGACATAGCCGATGCCCAGGGGATCCGACGACCCGGCAGGCCAGGGCGTGTTCAGATGGCCTTGGTCGTTTACACCCAGGGTCACGGTGCCGTTGGTGATGACCGCGCCCGCGTGGGCCGCCCCGGCCGAGATCGCGAGGGCTGCCAGCATCACGCTGCCGGCAAGGACGCTTTGATTGGGTGTCATGGTGTTTCTCCTTAGGTGTCGTTGACGATCTAGTGGGCTTGTGTCGCCGCGGTAAGGATGCTGTCCACACGGGCGTGTCGCCTTGCACCTGCGAAGGCCTGCGGACCTGATGAAGTCGAAGCATCGTTCGTGCCAATTCGCGTAGTCTTGAAGAAAACCTCGTTGAAACAGATGGATATGGTGAATTGGCTGCCTCGGGTCGCGGGCCGTGCGGCGAGAAATGTAAAAATTTCCGACGCGCTCGGCGGTGTCGAAGTGGGGCGAGGATTTGGGCGTGCCACGGTCGCCCGGTCGGTCGTGGGCGCCAGCCTTGGGCCGCGTGCTTCGGCGTCAGCGATCGCGGCTTGCCTGGCGGCCCAGCAGGCGCCTTGCCAGATGCCGTGCGGAAACCTGGCCGAAGTGGAGCCAGATGCCGCCTGCGACCGCCCACGTCACCACGACGGGGTAGCGGTCGCGGAAGAATTTGCGGTAGAAGCGCAGCATGCCTTTGTGCTTGTGCCACTCCACGAACACGGGTTGGGAGCGGCTGCAATGCCCTTTCTGGTGGACCGCCCGCGCCGCCGGGTCAAAAACAACCCGCCAGCCGTGCTGGCGGAAACGCATGCACCAGTCGAGATCCTCGCAATGGAGAAAATAGGCTTCGTCCCACGGGCCCACCGCGTCGATTGCGGTACGGCGCACCAGCATGAGGGCACCGGAGATGGCCTCGACATCCGTCGGCGCTGCGGGCAGCGCCTGGCTGTCCAGATGAAAATCCGGAAAAGCCCGCGGCCAGCGACGGCTCAGGCGAGCGAGCCCGAATGCCCGGACAAAGGAACGCCAGGGAGTGGGGAGGGCCCTGCGGCAGGCGCCCTGTTCGCTGCCGTCGGGATTGGCCAGCAAACCGCCCACCATGCCGATACGGGCATCCTGGTGCAGGGTTTCGGCCATGTGCTGCAGCGAAGCGGCGTCCAGGACGCAGTCGGGGTTGAGAAACAGGAGCAAGGGCTGCGTCGCATGGGCCATGCCACGGTTGCAGCCCGCCGCAAACCCCAGGTTCGTGCCGGCGCGCTCAACAACCAGGCGCGCGTATCCGGGAAATCGTTCCTCCAGCGCCTCGATGCTCGAATCGGTGGAGCCGTTGTCGACGACGATGACCTGCGCCGCCTGGTCGAGCGCGGCGGCGATGCATTCGCCCAGCAGCGCGCCGCCGTTGTAGTTGACGACGATCACGGAAACCGGCTGCAGGGGCTTCGTTTCGCTCAGGGCATGCGCGCCATCCTGCGGCGCGGGGGGCAGGACCGTGGCCCGGCTTTCCCCCGGCGCCTCGCGCGGCATCGTCGTCACGGCTCCAGCCTCCCCATGCGCCCCATGATCCCGTGAACGATGCCCAGGCTCATCATTCGCCAGTGTTCACGGCGGGGGTGAGCAAACAGGGTATAGAAGCCGTACTTCAGCACCAGGCGCCATCCATCCGCAAGCTTCCAGTTCACCGGGAAGTCCGACTTGCAGTAAAGCCGGACCGCATTCCGGAAGTGATAGTAATGGCGCAGCGGGCTGTGCAGCGGGATCATGCGGCCGAACCACTCGACGGGCGGCTCGCCCAGGTCGTGCCGCATCCGCGCGCCACACACGCCGAAAGACTGGAACCCCGCCAGCCCTGCGCGCAGGCCCCATTCGATGTCGACGTAGTCGATGAACAGTTCGTCGCGCATCGGACCGACTGCATCGAGCGTGGCCATCGGAATCAGGCTGCCCGAGGAAATCAGGTAGTCGACTTCAACCACCGTATGCGGCGTCGGGCACGGCTGCCGTTCGACCGACAAACCGCGGATGCGGATGAAGGGCGGCGGATTGTCCTGTCGCGGGTCGACGTAGCGGGGGCCGACCGCGGCAACCGCGATGCCGGCCCGGGCCTTCGCCTCGGCCACGTCGCACAGCTTCGATACCATGTCCGGGGCAGGCAGACTGTCCTGATCGAACAGCAGCACGAATGCTGCGCCCAACGCCCGGGCATGCGCGATGCCGACATTCTGCGCGGTGGCTACGCCCCGGTTCGCATGCAGGTGAACCACCTCGCACCACGCGTCGGCGAGCCAAGCGGGGCCGATCATTGGCCCCGGATCGCGCGTGGACCCGTTGTCGATCACGAAAACCTTCGGAAGCTGGGGCCGCAGCGCGGCCAGCAGGTCGTTCAATCCTGCCGGATCGGGCTCGTAGGCCACGATGATGCCGACTACCATGACTCGGCATTCCTGCGGTGGCGTGGCCTTGTGGAGACCGCTGCATGGGGGAGGGCGTCTGGCGTTGGCATGGCACGGGGGGGAAACGGACAGGGGGCGGGTGCGCGGGAACCGTATTCAACCCAGATCATCAGATCATCCATTTGGGCGCGCGTCGGGCTTCAGCCCGACAGCCGGGATGAAGCCCGACCTGCAACCCATTGATTGTGTGAGGGCTCAAAGGTCGATGAACGATCCGGGTTCAACCCTCGCGGGTCCGCAATGCATATAATGGCGCGTTCAGTTTACGGGAATGCCGGTTTTGTCAAAAAGACTCATTGGTGAGCTCCTGGTCGCGCAAGGCGCGCTCCAGCGTTCCGACCTGCTCGCGGCGCTCAAGCTGCAGAAGGAGGCGGGCGGCACGGAACGGCTGGGCGCCATTCTAACCAGACAGGGTTGGGTTGCCGAGCGGGTCCTGTATCAGGCGTTGTCCGAGCAGCTGGGGATCCGCCTCGCGAGTGCGGCGGATTTTCCCGCGCTGCCGGTGTTCGAGGAGCAGGTCTCCACCCGTTTCATCCAGGAATCCCGCGCCTTGCCGATCCGCGAGGACGCCGAACGACTCGTGCTGGCCATGGCCGATCCGCTCGACGGTTTCGCCCTGAGCGCATTCCAGCTCGTCAGCGGGCGCGAGGTCGAGGCCCTGCTCGGATTGCCGAGCGAGATCGATGCCGCATTCGAACGGTTGTACGTCGAGGGCCGCAGCAGCATCGGCCAGATCGTCGGCGAGACGGACGAGGCGGTCGATCTGGAGACGAGCAGCGATGTCCAGCATCTGAAGGACCTCGCCAGCGAAGCGCCGGTGATCCGGGTGGTCAACCTGATCATGGAGCGCGCCCTGGAAGCGCGGGCTTCCGACATCCACATCGAACCCTTCGAGAATCGTCTGATCGTGCGCTACCGCATCGATGGCGTGATGCAGGAGGTGGAATCCCCCCCGCGTCGTCTTTCGGCCGCCGTCATCTCGCGCATCAAGATCATGGCGAACCTGGATATCGCCGAGCGGCGCCTGCCCCAGGATGGCCGCATCAAGCTGCGCGTGAAACACAAGGAAATCGACATGCGCGTGTCCACCGTGCCGACCATGCATGGCGAGAGCGTGGTGATGCGCGTGCTGGACAAGGGCGGCGTGCCGCTCGATTTCGATACGCTCGGGTTCGATGCCCCGACGCTCAAGCGTTTCCTCGATGCGCTCACCCAGCCGCACGGCATCGTGCTGGTCACGGGCCCCACCGGCAGCGGCAAGACGACCACGCTCTACACCGCGCTCCAGTTGCTCAACAAGCCCGACGTCAAGATCCTCACCGTGGAAGACCCGGTGGAATACCAGATGGAAGGCATCAACCAGATCCAGGTCAAGCCGCAGATCGGGCTCACCTTCGCCAATGCGCTGCGGTCCATCGTGCGGCAGGACCCCGACGTCATCATGATCGGCGAGATCCGCGACCTGGAGACTGCGCAGATCGCCGTGCAGTCGGCGCTGACCGGCCATCTGGTCATCTCCACACTGCATACCAACGACGCGCCGAGCACCGTCAACCGCCTGCTCGACATGGGGGTCGAGGACTACCTGCTCACCTCCACCGTCAACGGCATCCTCGCCCAGCGCCTCGTGCGCTCGCTGTGCAAGGTCTGCCGCGAAGCCTACGAGCCGCTGCCGGAGGTCGTGCAGGAATTCGATCTCCGTCGTTATGCGGGCGACTCGCCCATCACGCTGTATCGCCCCGTCGGCTGCGAGGCGTGCGGGGGCACCGGTTACTCGGGGCGCCTTGGGATCATGGAAATGCTGCCCGTCACCGACGCGATCCGCGGCCTGATCATGCGCCACGCCGTTTCCGGGGACCTGCGCCGGCAGGCCATTGCCGACGGCATGCAGACGCTCTACGAGGACGGGCTGCGCAAGGTGGTGGCGGGCATCGTGACGCTCGATGAAGTGCTCCGCGTGACCCGGGAAGACTGAGCATGCCCCTGTTCCAGTACAAGGCCGCCGATGCCCAGGGGGGCGCGCTGGAAGGCGAAATGGAAGCGCGCACCGCGGAAATCGTCGCCGAGCACCTCCAGGGCCAGGGCTTCCTGCCCATCCTGATCGAGGAGGCCGCCGCCAGCCGGGGCGGGGGCTTGCTGGGAGGGTTCGGGCGCTCCCGCATCAGCCAGGACGACATCGCCATGATGACGCGCGAGATTGCGACCTTGCTGCGCGCGGGGCTTCCGCTGGATCGCGCGCTGGAGATCGTGATCAACCTCGCCAGCAACGACGAGGTCGCCGAAATCCTGAGTGAAGTGCGCCAGGACGTGCGTGGTGGTGCCTCGCTGCATGCCGCACTGAGCGCCCAGACCGGCGTGTTCTCGAGGTTCTACCTCAACATGATCCGTGCTGGTGAAGCGGGCGGCGCGCTGGGTGCTGTCATGGCGCGCCTGACCGACTTCATGGAGCGTGCCAAGGATCTGCGCGAAACCGTCAAGACTGCGCTGATCTACCCGACCATCCTCATCCTCGTCGCGGTGATTTCGGTCGTCGTGCTGCTCATCTTCGTCGTGCCCCAGTTCACCCAGATGTTCGAGGAATCCGGCAAGGCCCTGCCCCTGCCGACGCAGATTGTCGTCGCCACCGGCGAATTCATGCAGGCGTGGTGGTGGGCGCTGGCGGCGGGCGGTTTTCTGCTCTATGTCCTGTTCCGCCGCCAGCTGGCGGATCCGGACAGCCGCTACCGATGGGATGAACGGTTCCTCGCCCTGCCGCTGGTGGGCGACCTGGTGGCCAAGGTGGAGATGGCCCGTTTCTCGCGGACCCTGGGAACCTTGCTCGACAATGGCGTGTCACTGCTCGGTGCCTTGTCCATCGTCAAGGAAACCGTTGGCAACAGCGTCATGGCCGAACGCCTGGACGAGGTTTCCGCCGCGCTGCGCGCCGGCAAGGGACTCGGCGTCACCCTCATGGAAGCCGAGGTGTTTCCCCGGCTGGGCGTGCACATGGTCATGGTCGGCGAGGAAACCGGCCGGCTGTCCGAAATGCTCATCCAGGTCGCCGACGTGTTCGACCGCGAGGTGCAGGCTGCGGTCAAGCGCACCCTGGGCCTGCTCGAACCTGCCCTGATCCTGGGCCTGGGTCTGGTCATCGGCGCCATCATCATGTCCATCCTGGTGGCCATGCTGAGCGTGAATCAACTGGCAGTATGATGGACGATCGATTTCATTCGATGGGCGGGTGAGGCCCACCCCAAACATGCCCGTCCCAGGGCATGTCAAAAGCAAACAGGAGAATAGCTATGTTGTTGAAATCGAAGCCGGCACGGAAACAGCGCGGGTTCACCCTGCTGGAACTGCTGGTCGTCCTGGTGATTCTCGGCCTGCTCGCAGCCGTCGGCGGACCCCAGGTGATGAAATATGTATCAAGCGCCAAGTCCGATACGGCCAAACTCCAGGTCGAGGAACTGTCGGCCGCGCTCGACATGTACAAACTGGAAGTCGGGCGCCACCCCAACACCCAGGAGGGGTTGCAGGCGCTGGTCGAAGCACCGGCCGGGGCGAGCAACTGGAACGGCCCCTACCTGAAGAAGAAGACGGTGCCCAAGGATCCGTGGGGGGCCGACTACCATTACGCCGCGCCCGGCCAGCATGGCGTGTTCGACCTGTATTCGCTTGGCGCCGACGGCCGCGAAGGCGGCGAGGGCGAGGACAAGGACATCGTGAATTGGTGATGGGCCGGCAACATGGCTTCACGCTGATCGAGGTGATGGTCGTGTTGCTCCTGCTGGGCATGACCTATGCCCTGGTCCCGCCCATGTTCGACATCGGCGGCTCGACCGCCGAGCTCAAGGCCGGTGCCCGCCAGGTCGCGGCGGGTCTGCGCAAGGCGCGTTCCCGGGCGATCACCGGGCGCGAGGAATCCACGCTCACCCTCGACGTCGAGGCACGCAATTTCCGTCTCAGCGGCGACGCCGCCACGCGCGGCCTGCCGCGCCAGGCCGAAATCAGCGTGTTCACCGCCCAGGGCGAGGTCGTCGACGCCCACACCGCCGCCATCCGCTTCTATCCCGATGGCAGTTCCACCGGCGGGCGGGTCAGCCTCGCCATGGGCGAACGCAAGTTCCTCGTCGACGTCGACTGGCTCACCGGCCAGGTCGAGATCCTGGATACGCCGTGAAGCGGGACTGCCGGGGGTTCTCCCTGCTCGAAGTGCTGGTCGCCTTCGTGATTCTTGCCCTCTCGCTCGCCGTGCTCATGCGCATTTTTTCCGGCGGTATGCGCAACATCGGCGCCGCCGAAGAGTATAGCCGGGCGGTCGCCATCGCCGAATCGGAACTGGCGACGGTCGGGGTCGATGCGCCGCTCGCCGAGGGCCAGCATGCGGGCGAGAACGGCAGCTTCACCTGGCAGACCACCGTCACGCGCCATGCAGGCAGCCCGGCGCCCACCGAAGGCACCATCGGTGGTATCGAGCTCTACCAGGTGGAAGTGCTCGTCAACTGGGGTCAGGCACCCGCAGCCGCGCGTAGCGTGCGCTTCGTCACCCTGCGCGCGGCATCCGGTGCGACATGACATTCCGGCGGCGCGCACGAGGCTTTACCCTCGTTGAAATGCTCATCGGCATGACCCTCGTGGGGTTCATCCTCACCCTGCTGTTCGCCGGCCTCAACCTCGGCACGCGCAGCTGGGAAGCGGGCGAACAGCGGATCGCCACCTCCTCGCGGCAGGCGGTCGTCGTCGACTTCCTCCGGCGCACCCTCGAACAGGCCTACCCGCTGCGCTGGACGGTGGAGAACGAAGAACGGCTCGCGTTTGCCGGAGACGCCGAATCCGTGCGCCTGGTCGGCCCGGTGCCGATCCGCGAGGGGGCATTGGTCAACCAGTTGGTCGTTCTTGAACTGGCCGACGGTGAGACCGGTCACGATCTGGTCATGCGCTGGGCCTTGCCCGACCTGCGCGAACCGGGATTCGAGCCCGCGGAGGCCGCCAAGCCGAAAGTGTTGATCAAGGGCATCAAGCGCCTGACATTTGCCTATTTCGGTACCGAATCCGAGATGGAGGAAGCCACCTGGCACGATCGCTGGGTCGAGCAGAAGGACCCTCCCGAGCTGATCCGCCTGCAACTGCTCATGGAAAACGGCGAGGCGTGGCCCGATATCGTCGCCGCATCGAGGGTGAGGACGCAATGAGTCCGCCGCCACGCCTTCCCGTCACCGAGCGCGGGGTCGCGCTCATCCTGGTGTTATGGGTTGTGGCGCTGCTGGCGGTCATCGCCGGCAGTTTCGTCTACGGCGCGCGCACCAGCGCGCTCACCGCGGGAAATCTGGTCGCGGTCGCCAAGGCGCGCGCACTGGCCGATGCCGGCATTCACCGCGGGCTGTACGAACTCGGCAAACCGGCGACCGATGCCGAACGCTGGCTGGCCAACGGCAGGGAACATGCCCTCGACCTGGAGGGCGCCACCATCCGGGTGGTCATGCGCGACGAATCCGCCAAGATCGATCTCAACCAGGCGAATGATGTCTTGCTCAAAGGCTTGTTGCGGTCGGCGGGGCTGGATGACGAAGCGGCCAACCAGCTGCTGGACGCCATCCTCGACTGGCGCGACCCCGACGACCTGGCGCGTCCGCAGGGCGCCGAACGCGACCGCTACGAGGCCTTGGGCCTGCCGTACATCCCGGCGAATGCGCCGTTTCGAACTGTCAACGAACTGCTGCAGGTCATCGGCGTCACGCCGGAGATCCATCGCCGCCTCGCGGGGGCGCTCACCGTCCATTCCAGGCTGCCCGGCATCAACAGCACGCTGGCGCCGCGGCAGGTCCTGCTGGCGCTGCCCGACGTCACCCACGAGGATGTCGACGCCTATATCGCGCAGCGCGAGGAGATGCTGGCCGCCGGACAGGTGCCGCTGCCGTTTCCGCTGGCATCAGCGTTCGAAGTGGGCACCTCCGCCCAAGTGTATAATCTGCGGTCCATTGCGAAGGCATCGGACGGCACGCAGTTCGTCCGGGAGGCGGTAGCAAAGGTGACACAAGACCCCAAGCAGCCGTTTGTCTTCCTGCTCTGGCTGCAAGGTCAGCTCTAAATCCGCTCAGACTTGGCGATGGCACACTCTACATCTTCACGACGCCGGCAGCGCAATCGCCGCAATGCGAGCGTCGGGCGCTTCCTGCGCTGGTGGGGCCGCGAGCTCGCCGCGTTGGTGCCGCCCGTGCTGCGTCCGAAGCACCGTCCACCCGCCCGCATGCTGTGGGTCGGCATCGAATCCGGCGCGGTCGTGCTGTGGCGCCTGGCCGCCGGAAAGCGCGTCGAGATCGGGCGGGTCGAATTCAGCTCGGGGGAGGCCGCCGATCACAAGATCGCCTTCCAGGCCCTGCACGAACGGGCGGGCGCCCTGCCGCTCGGCCTCTGCATCCCCGCCAATCAGGTGTTGCGCAAGGAAATCGCGCTTCCGCTCGCCGCAGCCGAGAATCTCCATGACGTGCTCGGTTTCGAACTGGGGCGCCAGACGCCCTTCACCGCCAGCCAGGCTTACTACGATCAGCGGGTGTTGCGCGAAGACCGCGTCAACGGCCGTTTGCATGTCCTGCTCGGTGTCGCGGCGCGGGCGGGGATCGACGACATCCTGGCACGGCTTGCCGAGTGGGGGGCGACCCTCCGGGCAATCGTGGCGAGTGACGAACTCGAGGGCGGCGGCAACTGCCTCGACCTGCTGCCTCCCCGGCTGCGCCCCAAGCGAGGCCGTGCCGGGGTGTGGCTCGGCATTTCCGCCGCCACGGTCACCCTGGTCCTGTTCGCCGTGCTGCTTGCGATTCCGCTCTGGAAGAAACGCGAGGTCGTGATCGCGCTGCAACCGGTGCTTGCCCAGGCCCAGCAACGGGCAGGCGTCGTGGACGGGCTCAAGCGGGAGCAGGAACGGCTGCAGGCCGAGCACAACTTCCCGATCGAGCACAAGCTCGCCACGCCGTCCCGCGTGGCCTTGCTCGACGAGGTCACACGGATTCTTCCCGACAATACCTGGCTGCAGCAACTGGAAATCCGTGGCGCGGAAGTGTCCATGCAGGGCACCACGCTTTCCTCGGCCAAGCTGATCGGCCTGTTCGAGCAGTCCAGCCTGCTTGAGAATGCCCACTTCAAGTCACCCCTCGTCAAGGTGCAGGGCGGCGAGGAGCGCTTCCAGCTGGGGGCCGCGATGAAGCCCGTCGACCAGGCCGCCTCCATGGCGGCTCTGCGGGCCCTGCACGAGAGTGTGAAGCCGGCCGCCAAGACATCGGGCAAAAAGCCATGAAGCGCACGCTGACTCCCATGCAAAGCCGTCTGCTCGCCATCGCCCTGCTGCTCGGCGTCATCGCCCTGCTCGCCGTGTCCGTTTACGTCCCCTGGCGCCAGGCGCACCAGCATTACGATGCGGCGATCGAAGAGAAGCTGGACCGGACCGCGCGTTACCTGCGCATCGCCGCGCAGAAGACAAATGTCGAAGCGAACATCGATGCCGTCAGGAAACAGCGTGCCGAGCGTTACTACCTGACCGCCAGCGCACCCGCGCTCGCTGCCGCCGAAATCCAGCAGATGGCGCTGGCCATCGTCGAAGCGAACCAGGTCAAGGTGGAAAGCACCCAGATCGCCGCGCACAAGGACGAGGACGCACGCCGCAAGGTGACGGTCAATTTCCGCTTGCGCGGGCCCCTGCCGGCCATGCAGAAGACCTTGTACGAACTGGAAACGGCGGCGCCCTATCTCTACGTCGACAACCTCGTCTTCCTTTCGACCATCACACGGGTCTTCCGGCCCACGCCGGGCGTCGAGCCGGACGTCCAGGCTCAGTTCGACCTGTATGCCTTTGCCCGAATCGGCGAGCCCGCGGTGAAGAAGCCATGATGCCGCGGCTCGACATCAAACGCCTGGCCTGGCTTGGATGGGGCGTCATCAATGCGGCCCTGGTGGTGGCGATCGGCACCGCATGGCAGCATGACGAGCGCCTGCGGCACCGCGTGCCCGGGCTGCCCGCGGCAGCGCCGGTCGAAACCGTGCTTCACCCCGAATTCCGCCTGCCGGCCAGGGACAAGGCCTTCGACGCCACCCTGGAACGCCCGCTCTTCGTGCCGAGCCGCCGCGAGGCGCCGCCGGTTCCGCCGCCGCCACCACCGCCGCCACCCACCATGAAGAAGGGCCAGTTCCAGCTGCTGGGCACGATCATCACGGATGAAGTCAGGATCGCCGTCGTGCGCGAAATCGCCAGTGGCAAGGAACGGCAGGTCCATCAGGGCTACATCATCAATGGCCTGCAACTGGAAACGGTCGAGCCCCATCGCATCGTGTTCTCGCAATACGACGACCGGGAAGAAGTACGGCTGAAGATTCAGCCGAGCCCCAGACCGGCCGCCGCGCAGGCGGCGGGACAGCCCGGCAAGGCCGGCGTCTTGCCGGGTGCGCCTGCCCAGGGTGCGGCGTCCGTTGCGCCGGCGAGGGCCGTGCAGCCGGCGGGCGTGTCGCGAAGACCGGGGGCTGTCGAAGCACCGGCCGCGCGCCCGGTGGCGCCTCCGGCGCCGCCGCAGACCATCGAGGATCGCCGGCGCAATCCGCTGCTCAAGGATTTTTACAAATAACCGCGCAGGTGTACGGTAGCGAAACCCGGATCCCGGGTACCGCACGGCCCCGCCAATCAACCTGGACTGATTGCGACATGGACATTCAATACCTGAAACCAATGCAACCCACCCGTATCGCCGCCGCGCTCATGCTGGCGGTCGCAGTCGGCGGATGCGCGACCACACCGGGGCCGGTCACCCCGGAGGGTGAGGGCAAGACCGATGAGGCCGCGGCGGACACCGGCCTCAGCGCCGAGGCCCGCGCCAAGGCCGAAGCGGACGAGCGGTACAAGGTGTTCTACGGGACCGGCGTGGTGGTCAAGCCGGCCGCCAAGCCGCCTGTCGTCGCCGACGCCGGCGGCAACCTCACCCTGAATTTCGAAGGCGCCGATTTGCGCGAGGTGTTGCGCACCATCCTGGGCGACATCCTGCGGGAGAACTACATCGTCGATCCGCGTGTGGCCGGCACGGTGACCCTGCGCACCGCCAAGCCCATTCCGCGCAGCGCGGCCATGCACACGCTCGAAGAATTGCTGCGGATGAACGGCGCCGTCATGATTCGCGAAGGCGACGGTGTATTCCGCATCGTGCCCGCGGCCGCCGCGGGCAAAGGCAATGCCACGCCGCAATTGGCGGATGGCAGCAGGCCGCTGCCCGGCGGTTTCAGCATCCAGGTGGTGCCGCTCAAGCATATCGGCGTGGCCGACATGGCCAGGATCCTCGAACCGCTTGCCGGCGAGACCGCCAGCGTGCGCATGGATCCGTTGCGCAACCTCATCATCCTTGCCGGCACCCAGCTGCAGCTCAAGCACATGATGGAAACCATCGACATGTTCGATGTCGACTGGATTTCGGGCATGTCGGTCGGCCTGTTCACGTTGCAGAGCGTGGATGTCAACACCGCCTTTGGCGAACTTGAAAAACTGTTCGGCGACAAGAACCTCGGCCCCCTTGCGGGCGCGGTCCGCATCATTCCCATCGAGCGCCTGAACGCCCTTCTGGTCGTCACCCCGCAGGCAAAATTCCTCGAACAGGCACGCAGCTGGGTCGAACGCCTGGACCGTCCGGGTACAGGCGGCGGGGGGCAACGGCTGTACGTCTATCAAGTGCAGAACGGCAAGGCCGAACAACTGGCGGGCTTGCTGAACGACGTCTTCAGCAAGAAAGGCGCAGCGGGCAAGGCGACAGCGCCCGCCGCGATCGCGCCCGGGGCGACACCCGCCGAAGTCAAGTCGACCGAGCCGGCCGCGGCGCCCGGCAAGGCGGCGACACCGGTTGCTGCCCCGGCGGCAGCCATCTCCGGCGACAGCGTGAGCCTGCCGCAGGACGTGCGCGTCATCGCCGACAAGGACAACAACGCTCTTCTGATTCTCGCCAGCCCGTCCGACTACGAGAGCATCGAAGCGGCCGTCCGCAAGCTCGACACCGCGGTGCGCCAGGTATTGGTCGAGGTCACCATCGCCGAGATCACCCTCAAGGACGAGCTCAAGTACGGACTCGAGTGGTATTTCAGCAAGGGCGCACGCATCAACGGCAAGCTTGACAGTGGCGCATCGGGCATCGCTTCGCTTGTGCCAGGGTTCTCCTATTCGTGGGTCAGCAAGGCGGGTGACATCGGTGCGGTGCTCAATGCGCTCGCCACCGATTCACGGCTGAAGATCGTGTCCTCGCCGCATATCACCGTGGCAGACAACCAGACCGCCAAGATCCAGGTCGGCGATCGCGTGCCCACCATCAGCCAGACCCAGACCGTGCCCAGCACAACGACGTCTACCGGCATCATCAGCACCGTGCAGTACACCGAAACCGGCGTGATGCTTTCAGTAACGCCACGCGTCAACGCGGGCGGGCAGGTCACCATGGAAATCAGCCAGGAGGTCAGCAACGCGACGCCCACCACCACCTCCGGCATCGATTCGCCCACCATCCAGAAGCGTTCGGCCGAAAGCACGGTCACCGTCAAGTCCGACGAGACCATCATCCTCGCCGGTTTGATCAAGGAGGAAAAAACCAAGGCTACCGAAGGGTTGCCGCTGCTCGCGCAGATCCCGCTGATCGGCGGCCTGTTCGGCACCCAGAGCTGGGGTGACAATCGCACCGAACTGATCATCCTCATCACGCCGCGCGTCCTGGTCGACACGCCGGACGTGGCAGCCATTACCCGTGAATACCGGAAGCGCCTGACAGGCCTTGAACGATTGCTGAAAGCCGTGGAAATCGAGCCGGTCGAGGCTCGCAAGGGCGCGGCCATTGCGGATGTGCCGAAGCGCGACAAGCGGTGATTTCCATGGCTTGTGCAAGAGCCCGCACGTCCCGCAAGCCCTGGTTTTCAGCATCTCGTTGTAGAATGGCGCCCGTGGATACCATTGCCAGCAGGCCCCTGACCGGGGCGGTCTTTGCCATGGGGCTTGCCCTGCTTGTCACGTCGGCACATGCCGACGTGTATGTCTACGCCGACGAGCATGGCGTGGAGCATTTCACCAACACGCCCGATCATGCGCATTACCAGCGGCTTTCCAGCCTGATGGAAGCGTACGGCAAGGGCAATCGTGCCGGCGCCGAGGCGCTCAAGGGCAACGTCGCCGCGTTCGCGCCGCAGATCGAAAAGGCGGCGGACGAGGCCGGTGTCGAGGCGGCCCTGGTGCACGCCGTGATTACCGCCGAATCCGGTTACAACCCCCAGGCCGTATCGCGGGTCGGGGCCCAGGGCTTGATGCAGCTCATGCCGGCGACCGCCCGCCGCTACGCCGTCAAGGATGCCTTCGATCCGAGGCAGAACATCCGCGGTGGCACCCGGTACCTGCGTGACCTGCTGGACATGTTCGATAACAATGTCGAGCTGGCGGTCGCCGCCTACAATGCCGGCGAAAACGCGGTCATCCGGCATGGAAGGCGGATTCCGCCGTACCGTGAAACGCAGGCCTATGTCCCCAAGGTGCTGGCGCTGTACCGCAAGTACCGGACCTTGCTGTGAGGCCCGCACGCTTTGACTGCCGATTCGAGGCCAGCCCGGATTGGGGCCCGTATATAGATGAATGAGCGTGAGGAAAGTCCCGCCTGAAAGCGGGGCAGAACGGTGGTGGATCGCGCGCGGCGGGTGCCGGGTCACATGGCCCGATCTGATCTACCGATCAGGACTAAAGTTTCCAGACGCAGAGCCGTCATTGGGATTCGTTGCCAACGTGCAATGAAATGAAGTGGATGGAGTCAGCATAGAATGTTTCAAGTGAAGACGCTTGCGTTGGTTCTGGCAACCGGCTTGGCTTCGGCCGGGCTGGTCACGTTGCCAGGTTGCGCGATGCTGCAGCCCGAGTTCAGCGAAGCCTGGCAGGAATCCCAGCGCGACGTGCTGAAACAGCGCGCTGAAGCGCGCTGGCAAGCCGTCATCAAAAGCGACCTTGATGCGGCCTATCTGTTTACAACGCCCGAGTATCGTTCTGTTGTAACCGTGCAACAATACAAGGGCAAGTACGGGCGTGTAGCGAATTGGCGCGTGGCACGGGTTGTTAACGTCAGTTATGATGTCCCTGCCGTTGCTACTGTTTCGGTGGAAGTGACTTACCGGGTTTTGCTCCCAGGGTCTGGCGGGGAGGCCGTGGAAACCCGAAAGCTCATTTCCGAGAAATGGATTTACAAGAATCGGGACTGGTGGTACACAGCCAACTGACAGCTTGGGCATTGCAGCGTGTGGCGCCGAAGATGTTGGTAAAAGTGTTGTAGCTAGCCAAGCGCTTGGCTTTTAATGGTGGTTTTTCTTTACCTTGCAAGGAGTGTTACTGATGAAATTTGATATCCGCAAAAAACTCGTGACCCTGGCTGTTGCTTCGGCTGTCAGCGGTGGCGCCATGCTGATGGCGGCTCCGGCTCACGCCATGAACGTTTCGCAAAACAACGTCGGCCAGGTTCTCCTGTTCCCCTACTACACTGTGAAGAACGGGTTCGACACCCTGTTCTCCGTGACCAACACTTCCGACAAGACCGCGGTCTTCAAGATTCGCTTCCGCGAAGCCCTGAACAGCCGTGAAGTCCGTGACTTCAACGTCATCCTGTCGCCGTACGACGTGTGGAACGGTGTCATCACCGCCAGCGGCGACGGTGCCGTGGTCCGCACCTGGGACAAGACCTGCACCTCGCCGCGTCTGCCGGGCATGGTGGCGAACGCCGACCGCGCCGCTGACGGCGCCAAGGGTGAAGTCGCCTTCACCAACTCGCTGCTCACCGACAGCGCCGGATCGAGCCTGAGCCGCGTCCAGGAAGGCTACTTCGAAGTCATCCTGATGGGCGTGAGCGATCGCGACACCGCCACCTCGACCAACACGCTCGAATACAACGCCAAGCACGTGAGCAACGTGCCGCGTGACTGCGCGACCGTGGACAACCTGTTCCTCGACGTGGGCACCAATCTGGCCTATCTCGATGCGCCGGTGAACATCCTGAAGGGCCACGTGACCTACATCAACGTTGCCAGCGGCAAGGCGATCGATGCCGAGCCGACCGCGATCGAGAACTTCCAGACCGGTGGCAACATCGTCTACGCGCCTGGCGACGTGCGTCCTGACCTGGCTTACGGTGATGCCGTTTCGACCATCAACTTCCTGGATAACGGCAACGTCGTGTCCAATGTCGTTGTCGGCTCGGAAGACGCGGTGACCAACCTGCTGCAGGCAAGCTCGGTGATCAACGAGTTCGCCACCGGCGGCGGCAACACCTCGACCAGCTGGGTGGTGACGTTCCCGACCAAGCACCACTACACGGATGGCACGGTGGCGGCGCCGTTCAGCGCGACGTTCACGTCTGTGTCCTGCGACGACATCTCCGTCACCCTCTACAACCGCGAAGAGGCCACGGAAATCAACGTTGGCGAAACCCAGTTCTCGCCGGCGCCTCCCGAGGGTTCCCCCGCGACGCTGTGCTACGAAGCCAACGTGATCGACTTCAACAGCAGCAGCGTGTTCGGTTCGGGCACCAACCGTCTGACCATCGACACCAGCGCAGTGGGCAGCTCCGGCTGGGCGCGTCTGAGCTTCATCGAAGACGATGCCGCAGAGACTGGCCTGAACGGCATGGCGGGCCTGCCGGCGATTGGTTTCTCCGCCATCATGCGTGATGGTACGGACGCCACCGTCAACTACGGCTCCAGCACCGAGCACACCATTGTTCGTGGCTACATCGTCGACTAATCGATAATAAGCGCGTCCGCGCAAGCGGACGCCCAAAGCTGCATCCGACCCGCCTGGAAACAGGCGGGTTTTTTATTTTTCCTGGGCGAACGCGATCGTGGGCGTTCGTCGACGTGTACCGGGAACTTTCCCCGAAAGACATGAGTCGGAAAGCGGGTTTTCTGCGAGCTGCGCGATGACTGACCTCGGCGCGAAAAAAACTGCTCAAGAAAACGGGAGCTCAGCCGTAACAATCTATAAGGGTGATTCGGTCTCCAATCCCCCACACTTTGGGATCGCTCGTCGGCGGCACTGGAATATTAGCGAATTGCGATATAATTCCCGGTCGTTTTTGTGGTTTTTGCATCACCTGGGTCGCCGGCAGCCTGCGCCTGCCTCGGCAAACCCCGGCCCCCGCACCAGGGGACGCATTTTTGAAAGGAATGGCAATGAATCTGCAGCACAACAAGCTCTGGGTCGCGATCGCTCTCGGAATTCTCAGCGGCCCCTCGGTCGCGGCAGAGATTACCTGTACGGTCACCCCCGTCAACTCGATCATCACCGAAGGGCAGAGCCTGCAGCTGCAAGCTTCTTGTAACGGCGCTCTGACATCCATCAACTGGCTGATGGATGGCGACTCTGTTACCGGCGACGTCGCTGGTACCTATCCTGCCAATAAGGCCATCTATTACACGACCCCGGTCGGCCTGGGGGGCTCGAACACGTTTCCGTTCACTGTAGACGGCACGCCGGCTGACCCTGCGGATACCATCACCTCCACCACCGCCACCGTGTTCGTCAAGCCCTCCAGCGCCGTGGTTGCGCGGGCGGCGGATATCACCAACACGACCCCTACAAATCCGGTCGACGCCGTCTGCGGCATCGCGAACGGCGCGTTCGTCACCGAAATGCCGACCAACGGCGACAAGTGTGACTACCGTTATGGCACGCCGGCGCTGTGGATCAGCAGCCCAACCAACTTCACCTGGTCCTGCCTGAGCCTGAACGGCGGCCATGAGGCCAACTGTTCCGCCACGCGGGGTTATACCGTGACGGCGACCGACAATGGCTCGACGAATGGCGAGGTTTCGCCCGCCAGCCAGGGCGTCCCTCCTGGCGGCACCGCCACGGTCACCGCGACGCCCGCGACGGGCTACGGCACCAGCTGGAGCAGCACCTGTGGCGGCAGCGCGAGCGGCAACTCGTTCACCACCGGTGCCGTGAACGCCAACTGCACCGTGACGGCGAGCTTCAGCGATGCGCTCCCCGGCGACTGCGGCACCGCGAGCGGCACGTGGACCGTCCCGGCACCCACGACCAACCTGTGCGACGCCACCGCCGCAGCGCCGACCGTTACCGCCGGCACGACGGCCTACACCTGGACTTGTACCGGCACGGGCGGCGCCGCCAACGCGTCCTGCTCGGCACCGCGCGCCTACACGGTGACCGCGAGCGCAACCAACGGTAGCGTCAGCCCCACGAGCAAGAACGTAGCGTACAACGGCACTGTCCAGATCACCCTGACCCCGACCACCACCGGGGATGTCGCGACCATGGGCGGTACCTGTCCGGCCGGCACGCTGTCGGGTAGCACCTACACCACTGGCAAGATCATCGCGAGCTGCACGGTCACGGCAAGCTTCTCCACCCAGACGGTATCCAGCACCGACCCGGGTGTCGGCAAGGGGCTGTGGGTGCCGCCGTCGATGCCCAACCGCACCGTTGCGGACCAAAGCGGCGTGGCGACGGACAAGGTGAGTTACGTCCCGGGCTGCCTGAACGGCTTGTGGGCGACCAGCTCCAACGTTGGTTGCGCGGCACAGACCAGCTACACCGGCACGATCTACGGCACCAGCACGAGCCACACGGTGACGTTCGGCTCGGGCAAGCAGTTGGTGCTCCGCTACACGTCGAACTCTACCGCAGGCCAGAGCATCAAGTACATCCGTACGAGCAACTATGATGGCGGCAACATCGGGCTGTATGTGCGGACGTGGCTGAGCACCAGCCCGACGGCGACCTATGACAGTGTCAGCACCGCGTGCAAGGCGACCTCGAACACGCGGCCCATGATCGTGACCGGGCCGGGGTACTGCGCGCTCTCGCCGAACACCGTCTACTATTACGGTATCGAGTATGATGACGCTACCGTGCGGCGCCTTGGGGTCGAGGAACTGGGCTCCGATTTCTATTGAACCTCTCCTTCGCTGCCCGTCCGGGCAGCGCACGTGACAAGTGCCCGGCGCATGCCGGGCACTTTTTTTGGTGCGCCAGGGTCGCAGCTCCGTTGGCACGGTGTAGCCATGCCGCAGCCGATCGGGAATAATCCTGAAAACCGCAGTTGACCGCTCTCTGCCTCCGTGAATGCCGCATGAACGCCGAACATTCTGCCTTCGACCGCCTTCACCGGATGGGTGAGACCGCTACGCACCCGCTGGCACGCCTGCTCACGCGCCTGCCTTTGCACCCGCAAGGGGCAGGCCGGATTCG
>JANJWS010000011.1 GCA_024709425.1 Thiobacillus sp. | reverse complement strand
CAAGCTGCGCAAAGACCACTTCATCGGCCTGCCCGAGATGGTGGTGAACTACTTCAAGTTCGTCGCCGAAGAGACGCGCGAGCTGATGGCCTCGCTCGGCATCCGCCAGCTGACCGACCTGATCGGCCGCACCGACCTGCTCGACATTTCCGCCGGCGACACGCCGCGCCAGGGCCGCTTGAAGCTCGACGTGCTGCTCTCGCAGGGTGACATCCCGGCCGACGCGCCGCGCTTCGCGCAGCAGGAACGCAATCCCTCGTTCGACAAGGGCGAGCTGGCCGAACGGATGGTGGCCGACGCGCTGGCCGCGATCCAGGCCGGCAAGCCCGTCGAGCTCGCCTACGAAGTGCGCAACGTCAACCGCTCGATCGGCGCGCGCCTGTCGGGCGAGATCGCCAAGGCGCACGGCGGCAAGGGGCTGCCGGACGACACCGTGCGCGTCAACCTGACCGGCTCGGCCGGCCAGAGCCTGGGCGTGTGGAACCACAAGGGCTTGACGATCACGCTCGAAGGCGACGCCAACGACTACGTCGGCAAAGGCATGGGCGGTGGCCGGCTGGTGATCTTCCCGCCGCGTGCGGCCACCTTCGACGCGCACCGCAACACGCTCATCGGCAACACTTGCCTGTACGGCGCCACCGGCGGTGAACTCCACGCCTCGGGTATCGCGGGCGAGCGCTTCGGCGTGCGCAACTCCGGCGCGCTGGCGGTGGTGGAAGGCATCGGCGACCACGGCTGCGAATACATGACCGGCGGCACCGTCGTCGTGCTCGGCGACACCGGGCTGAACTTCGGCGCCGGCATGTCCGGCGGCATGGCCTTCGTCGTCGATGAGACCGGCGACTTCGTCTCGAAGCTCAACAAGGAGATGGTCGAGGTCACCCGCATCACCAGCGACGACACCGAGCCCTACCGCATCTTCCTCAAGGCCCGCATCGAGCGTCACCTGGCGCTCACCGGCAGCGCACGCGCCAAGGCGCTGCTCGCCGACTTCGACGCGACGCTGGCGAAGGTGTGGCTGGTCAAGCCGAAGCGCATTTCGATCGAAGACCTGGTCGAGGACATTCCCGGCGCGGCGCGCGAAGCTGCAGCGGTTTGAAAGGAGCCCGCATGGACATCGACTTGCTGGAAGAAGCGAAGAAACGGCCTTTCGCCGAGAAGCTGCAACTGGTGGAAGACCTGTGGGATGCGATTGCAGAGGAAGCGGCGCGTCGCCCACTTTCGGCCGCGCAGACGCGTTTGCTGCAAGCACGGATGGAAGCACACCAAGCGAACCCCAATCGGGGTCGTCCGGCTGATGAAGTGTTGCGGGAAATCGAGCAGCGCCTGTGAAGGTGCTGATCGAACCGGAGGCCGAAGCCGAGATCGAGGCCGCGGCGGCCTGGTACCAGATTGAAGCGCCCGGACTGGGTAATGAGTTCCTGCGTGCCGTACATGCTGCAATCGCCACGCTGGGCCGTCAACCGGAGGCTTTTGCCGTTGCCTACGGGCGGGTCCGCCGCATTCGCTTGCGACGCTTCCCGTGGAGTTTGTTCTACGAGAGCGACACCGACCAGGTTGCCGTGCTCCCCTGCCTGCACCAGCACCGCGACCCGGGCGAATGGCCACACAATTGAACGATGAGAGTTGAGACGTAAAGATGGGTGACGTATTCCAGTTTCTGAAGCAGCCCCGGCGCGACGGCGACAAGACCGAGGCCGAGGTGCGCAAGCACGAGTTCCGCGAGATCTACGCGCTGATGGATCCGTCGCACGCGCAGGAGCAGGCCGACCGCTGCCTGGGCTGCGGCAACCCCTACTGCGAGTGGAAGTGCCCGGTGCACAACTACATCCCGAACTGGCTGAAGCTCGTCACCGAGGGCCGCCTGTTCGAGGCGGCGGAGCTCTCCCACCAGACCAACTCGCTGCCCGAGGTGTGCGGCCGCGTGTGCCCGCAGGACCGGCTGTGCGAGGGCGCGTGCACGCTCAACACCGACGGCTTCGGCGAAGCGGTCGGTGGCGGCCCCAACACCGGTGGCTTCGGCGCGGTGACCATCGGCCAGGTCGAGAAATTCATTTCCGAAGAAGCCTTCAAGGCCGGCTGGCGCCCCGACATGTCGAATGTGGTGCCGACCGGGAAAAAGGTCGCCATCATCGGTGCCGGTCCCGCGGGCCTGGGCTGCGCCGACATCCTGGCACGCAATGGCGTGAAGCCGGTGGTGTACGACCGCTACGATGAAATCGGCGGCCTGCTCACCTTCGGCATTCCCGAATTCAAGATGGAAAAGACGGTGATGACGCGCCGCCGCGAAGTGTTCGAGGGGATGGGCGTGGAGTTCCGCCTCAGCACCGAGATCGGCCGTGATGTCAGCATGCAGGCGCTGCTCGACGAATACGACGCCGTGTTCCTGGGCATGGGCACCTACACCTACATGAAGGGTGGCTTCCCGGGCGAGGATCTGCCGGGCGTGCTGGAAGCATTGCCCTTCCTCATTTCCAACGTCAGGAAGTGCCTGGAGCTTGCCAAACCCGACGAGGTCTACCACGACATGAAAGGCTTGCGCGTGGTGGTGCTGGGTGGCGGCGACACCGCCATGGACTGCAACCGCACCAGCATCCGCCAGGGAGCGGCCACCGTCACCTGCGCTTACCGCCGCGACGAGAAGAACATGCCGGGCTCCAAGCGCGAAGTCGCCAACGCCAAGGAAGAAGGCGTTGCTTTCCTGTGGAACCGTCAGCCGGTGGAAATCGTCGGCAACGGCAAGGTCGAGGGCGTGAAGCTCGTCACCACCGAACTCGGCCCGCCCGACGCGCGCGGCCGCCGCACCCCGGTGGTGGTGCCGGGCTCCGAGGAGGTCGTCCCCGCCGATCGCGTGATCGTCGCCTTCGGTTTCCGTCCGAGCCCGCAGCCGTGGTTCGCCGAGCACGGCATCGCGACCGACGAGGGCGGCCGCGTCGTCGCCCGCGGCGGCCGGCACGCCTACCAGACCGCCAACCCCAAGGTGTTCGCCGGCGGCGACATGGTGCGCGGCTCCGACCTGGTGGTCACCGCGGTGTGGGAAGGCCGCGAGGCAGCCAAGGGCATCCTCGCCTATCTCGGCCTCGCCTGACCTCGGCGCGGGCGGCGGCGCGCCCGCCGAATCGCGGTATGCTGTGCGGTTTCCGTTCCGCACAGCGCGCATGGCTGCCGGCCCCTACTATCCCCGCTCGTTCACCATCCTCGTCATCGTCGCCATGGGCGTGCTGATCGTGCCGCTCGCCAGCGGCCTGGTCAACGTGGTGCACGTGCTGCAGGGCGTGGTCGATACGCAGCGCCAGTTCACCCAGGTGAGCCTCGCCATCACGCGCGACGTGCGCGAGGTTGTCGACTCGGTGAGCCAGTTCCAGCGTGCCGCCGGGCAATATCATTTGCTGCAGGACAAGGAGTTCGGGCCGGCCCTGGAGGCGAGTTTCGAGGCGCTGCGCACGCCGCTGGCACGCCTCGACGCACAACTCACGGATGTCCCCTCGCGCGCCATCCTGGCGCGGCTCGATGACGGGAGTCAGGCACTGTATAGGCAACTGCAGCCGAACACCTTCCTCGACGGCGCACGTTTTCACGCGCTCGCACCCGCATTCGGCACGCTGCATGCGGACGCGCACAGCCTGCTCGGCCAGGCCGACGCCGCCGTGCAGGCGGAGCAACAGGCACTCGAGGCAACCGTGCAGTCCACACGCCAGCGGCTGATCGTGCTCGGGCTCGCGCTGATCCCGCTGACGCTGGTGCTCGCGGCGGTGTTTTCCTGGATGATCAACCGTCCGATTCGGCAGCTCAAGGCCGCGATCCGGCAACTCGGTCAGGCCGATCTCTCGCCGCTGCCGGCAATCACCGGGCCGCAGGACATCGTGGAGCTCGGGCGCGAGATGGACTGGCTGCGCCTGCGCCTGCAGGCGCTCGAAGAACAGCAGACACGCTTCCTGCGTCACGTGTCGCACGAACTGAAGACCCCGCTCGCCTCGCTGCGCGAGGGCGTCGCCCTCCTGAATGACGAGCTGGCGGGCCGCCTCAACCCGCGGCAGCGCAGCATCGTCGGCATCATGGACCAGGGCAGCCGCGATCTCCAGAAACGCATCGAGGATCTCATCCGCTACGGTGGCATGGTGCACGATGCCACGCTTCCCCCTCCTCTGCCCCAGCCGCTTGCCGAAGTGCTCGCGAGCGTGCTGGCGCGCCAGCAGCTCGCCCTCGATGCGCACCGCATTGGTATCGAGACGCAACTCGACGCCGCCACCGTGCCGGCCGATCGCGACCAGCTCGAAACCGTTCTCGACAATCTGTTGTCCAATGCGGTCCGCTTCAGCCCCGAGGGCGGCCGTATCCTGGTGAAGAGTGCCGTTATTGACGACGTTGTCGCCGTGTGGGTATGCGACGAAGGACGCGGCATCCCGCCCGCCGAGCAGGATCGTGTGTTCGAGCCCTTCTTCCAGGGGGCGCACCAGCCCGCCAGCACCGTCAAGGGCAGCGGACTGGGGTTGTCGATCGTGCGCGAGGCGCTGCAGGCGGCAGGTGGGCACGCCGAACTCGTAGCGTATCCACCGTGGTCGACCTGTTTCCGTTTAACCTGGCCGGTAGCGAAGTGATGCTCAAACCTGTTCTTCTCATTGTCGCCTCGTTGCTGCTGGCGGCGTGCGCGGCATCGCCCGAACGCGCAGCTGCTCCGGGCGTGCCGCAGGGACTCGGCGTGACCGCGCTGTCGAGCGAACTCGCACGCGTTGCGACGTTGACGCCCGAGCAGCGACGGCGCGAACTCGCCCTGCTCGACGCCGAACGCCGACTCGATGACGCCCGGCGCTTCCAGCAGGCCGCCCTGCTCGAACGCGAGGAAAACGCCGAAGCGCTGGAACGGGGGCTCAAGAGCCTTGGCGCACTTGGCGAGTTGGACCCACGCGCGCGACCACTCGTCGAGCTGATGAAGCGATCCTTGCGCGCCCGCCTCGAGCTCCGGCAGCAGGCCGCGCAGACCCAGGCGCTGCAGGAGAAGCTCGACCAGATCAAGGCGCTGGAAAAGTCGCTGCAGCAGCACGCCACGCCGGAAAAGCCCTGACCTCCCCGCCCCGATGACGTGCCGTCCATGAAGAAACCTGCCATCCTGGTCGTAGACGACGATGCCGCGCTGCGCGAACTGATCACCCTCCGGCTCGAGGCCAACGGCTTTCGCGTCGACACGGTCGACAGTGCCGAGGCCGCCCTGGCGCACCTCGCGCTGGCACGCCCCGACGCCGTGCTCACCGACATGCAGATGGGCGGCATGGATGGCATGGCGCTCTTCCGCGCCATCCATGCACGCGACCCCGCGCTGCCGGTGATCGTGCTGACCGCGCACGGAACGATCCCGGACGCGGTTGCGGCCACCCAGCAGGGCCTGTTCGGCTATCTCACCAAGCCCTACGACGCCCCCACGCTGATCGAGTTGCTCAAGCGCGCCACACGTCTCGCGGGCAGTGCCGCCGAGGCAGGCGATGCACGCTGGCGCAGCGAGATCGTCACCGCCAGCCCGGTGATGGAAACACTGCTGGCCGAAGCCCGGCTCGCCGCACAAAGCGGCGCCGCGGTGCTGATCCAGGGTGAATCCGGGACCGGCAAGGAACTGCTCGCGCGTGCCATCCACCGCGCCAGCCCCCGTCACGCGGCGCCTTTCGTCGCGATCAACTGCGGCGCCATCCCCGCCGAGCTGCTCGAATCGGAACTGTTTGGCCATGTTAAGGGCGCTTTCACCGGCGCGGGACGCGACCATCCGGGCCTGTTCCAGAGCGCCTCCGGCGGCACCGTATTCCTGGACGAAATCGGCGACATGCCGCTACCGCTGCAGGTGAAGCTCCTTCGTGTGCTGCAGGAAGGCGAAGTACGCGCAGTCGGCGCGACCGAGGCCCGTAAGGTGGACGTGCGGATCCTCTCCGCCACCCACCGCGACCTGGAAAGCGCCATCGCCGCCGGGCAGTTCCGCGAGGATCTTTACTACCGCCTCAACGTGGTCAACCTGGCCCTGCCGCCGCTGCGCGAGCGGCGGGAGGACATCCCGTTGCTGGCGCAGCACTTCCTCGCGTCGCTCAGTGCCAAATACCAACGCCGTCTCCACGGGTTTGCCCCGGACGCGCTCGACATGCTGGCGGCCGCCGACTGGCCCGGCAACATTCGCCAGCTCCACAACGTACTGGAGCAGTGCGTCGCCCTGTGCACCACCGCCACCATTCCAGCCACCCTGGTGTCGCGCGCGCTGCGCGACAAGCCCGCGGAAATCCGGCCGCTTGCCGAGGCTCGCGCGGCCTTCGAACGCGACTACCTCATCACCCTCCTCAAGCTCACCCGAGGCCAGGCCAGCGAGGTGGCTCGCCTCGCCGGGCGGAACCGCACCGAAGTCTACCGGCTGTTGCAACGCCACGGCCTCAACCCTGCGTTGTTCAAACAGCGCGACGAATCCGCCTGACTGTCGCACCGCGGCGACGCCCACCCCACCCACGCACCGGACGACCTGGCACAGCCGATTGATCCGTAGGAGCTTTTTGCCCTGGCACGGCCCCTGCATGGCGAGACATCAACGCTGTCACCGTCATCTGGAGGAACTCCCATGTTTGGATGGGCCGTCGTATTCCTGACCCTCGCCATCATCGGCGGGATTTTCGGTTTTGCTCGCATGAGCGGGCCCGCCGCCTGGGTCGCTCAGGCGCTTTGCGCCGTCGCGCTGCTCGTGTTCCTGGTCGTGCTCGCCGTAGGCAGACGCCGCCCACAACCCCCGTCCAGTTCGACACCCACACATTGACGCGCGCCCACGGCTGTCGTCGGGTGGTGACAAATTAAGTTTGGCAATACAAGGACTTGCATAAAAGGCGCCGTGGCGTCGCTGCCCAGCGACAAATCTGCTGGCAAGGCCCGGTGAAATCCGGCCAGCCTAACACTAAGTTATTGTTTTAATGGGTTGATACCGGGCTGGCATGGTCGTCGCTACAGCCAGCGCGGATGCCAGTGCATTCGGACCCGTCATTTCACGATTGGAGAGAGACAGACATGAAACCATCCACCCACCGCATTGTGCGCCTCACCCTGCTATGTGCCCTTGGCAGTTTCGCCGCCACGCCGGCGCGGGCCGCCCCGGCCTTGCCTGATTTCAAGGCCGTGGACGCCAATGGCGACGGCATGATCAGCGTCGAGGAATTCCAGGCGCAAGGTGGCCAAGATGCCGCGTTCCTGGAAGGCGACACCAACAAGGACCAGCGCCTCAGCCAGGATGAATTCGCCCGGGCCGCACTCAGCAACGACCGCATGCAGGCGGGCGGCCCGAAGAAAGGGGATTGAAATGGCCGCGCAGGAACCATGTGATGTCGACCAGCCGGACTACGCGCGCCGCGCCGCCATCGGCACCCTGGCCACGCTGGCCGGGCTGATGATGCTGTACGGCTGCGAGCGCCCCGAGACGGTCGAGCCGGCAGCTCAGCAAGCCGTCGCCCAGGAAACGAAGGAACACGCCGTCGATGTGGATGACGGCACGGCAGCCGGGCCGGGTCCGGTGGACACAACGCCGGGATCGGCCCCAGACCACGCGGGCAAGGAGGACCCGCCGCAGCCTTGACCGGACGCAACGGGCCGGGCCCCCATCCTCCCTCGGCCCTTTGCGTCCCGGACAATCAGAACGTGTAGCTGTACATCAACTGCCAGTTGAACTGGCTATGATCGATCGTGATCCCGCCGTTCCCCATCGGGGGCAGTGGCCCCGTACCGGCCACCGTCACCTCCGGCACATAGCTCAGAGAGAAATTGACTTGCGATTGTTTGTCGAACGCATATCCAAAACCGGCGGTGTAGTGATGCTCGACGATTGCCGGCCAGAGATAATTCACGAAATCATCCGGAATCGGATTCTTTCCATAGTTGTATCCCACGCGCCCAGTGAGGACGTCGGAGAACTTCCAGGACAATCCCAGCGCGACGACGATCTGGTCGTCCCAGTCCTGCTGGAAGGGCGCCACCAGCATCCCGTTGTGATAAATGCTGACGGTATTCATGCTGCTGCCCCACAACACGTCCTTGAGGTCGGCTGCGACCATCAGGCGCTCGCTGGCTTGCCAGGCGAGGCCCAGGCCAACCATCGCCGGCATGTCGAAGCCTTCGACCTTGTAGCCAGCCCCCTTGAGATCGGGCAGATTGCCTGCGCTCTGATAGACGCCGCCAACGGTGAGCGCGTCATCGAGGCGATAGGTGAAGCCGAGCTTGGCGGCGAGGCTGTAGCCCTTGGCACGGCCTGTGAAATCGCTGTCGTCGCTGAAATCGAGTTCCTTGCCGGCGGTAAAGGGATTCAGATCGGCGACGAGATCCATCCCCGCCCACACGACATCGACGCTGCCACCGACGATCAGACGCGAATTCGCGCGCCAGGCGAGCGGGAAGATGACCCGGCCGACACCAACCTGGGCCATGTCGCCGTTGGCGTACTCGGTGCCCATCCCGCCCTGGCCGTAGACGCCGACGCCGTAAGCGAGTTCGCCCTGCTTCTTCACGAAGCCGAAAGCCGGCATGTAGAAGGCATCGGCGCTGGAGTCGCCGAACACGCCCGGCACCGATACGTCCGGGCCAACGTAGCCGACCATCGCGTCGATGCGGCGGCCGTCCGCCATCAGGCCCAACGTGGCCGGATTGTTGGCCAGCGCGGCGGTGCCGTTGTCGTAGGCCATGGCGGCGCCGCCCATGGCGGCTGCGATCGGGCCGTAGCCTTCCATGATCATGCCGTTGGTGGCAAGTGCCACACCGGGTGTGAATACACAGCTTGCGGCGATGCTGGCCGCGAGTTTCTTGTGACGCATCGGATTCTCCAATGAAGGGGGGCAGACACACAAAGCCGCGGATTCTAGCCGAATGGAGCGATGAATGGCGGCCAGTCGCAGGAAGTATCGGCGGTCAACGGCAAAACATGAGGGGTCATGCCGGCCGGCTGCGGAGCAGCCTGTCACAAACTGTTACACGCTGTTGCACAGGGCACACATCCTGCTCACACGAAGACTCTAAAGTGCAAGCATCGCCGCGACCGCACGTCGCGGCGCATTCAAACAAATCCAAGGAGCACATCATGCAAGGCACGCTGATCAAGCACATCGCGGGGCTCTCGGCAGCAGCCGGGTTGGCCTTTGCGGCAACCGGCGCACAGGCCGATTGGTCGCGCGGCGGCCCGGACCCGCAGGGCCCGGCCCAGACACTCAAGCAGAGCCAATCGCTCAGGCAGCAGATCGACGCACGCGTGGACTGGCAGACATCACGCATCGAAGCCGGCGTGCAAGAGGGTAGCCTGAGCCAGACCGAAGCGCGCGCGCTGCGGCGCCAGCAACGTGAAATCGGTGCGATGGCGCGCCAATTCCTCACTGACGGATCGCTCGACCAACACGAGTTCCGTCGCCTGAACCAGGCGCTCGATGCCGCCGGGCGCGCCATCCGCGCCGAGCGGCACGACCAGCAGGCACGTTTCTACCGCGAGTTCCATCCACGCTACAACTGAAAACCCGGGACGGCACGCTGCGGTCAAGGCTACAGTCGCGCTGCCTGTGGCCGATAAAGATTTTCGACACACCTGCCAGGAGTTTTTCATGAACCGCGTGTTCGCCCTCGCGCTTGCCACCTGCATCGCTGCACCGGCCTTCGCGGACCCCCCCGCCCATGCCCCCGCCCACGGGTACTACAAGGACAAGGGGAAAAAAGACAAACGCCACAAGGGCCGCAGCGGGGCCGTCTACGTCGCAGACTACGGCATTGCTTCCGGCCGCTGCAACCGCGACGAAATCGGCGCCGTCATCGGCGGCGTCACCGGTGCCGTCATCGGCAGCCAGGTCGCCAGCCGTGACGACCGTGTGGTCGGCATGGTCGTCGGCGGCGTGCTGGGCGCAGTGATCGGCCACGCCATCGGCGACAGCATGGACGACCGCGACCGTGCCTGCATGGGCCACGCGCTCGAACTCGGCCGCCCCGGCGTGCCGGTGGTGTGGAGCGGCGACGGTCACCGCTACCACTTCACCCCGCGCGGCGATGCGCGCGACGGCTGCCGCTACGCCACCCTCGCGGTCGACGACCGCAGGCCGAAGGACGTGCTCGCCTGCCCGAGCGGACGTGGCGAATGGAGCTTCCGCCGCATGTAGGCAATCCGGGGGCTGGGCGCCAAGCCTGTTAAAATGCCGGTTTTGCGTCCCGGCCCCCGTTCATGTCCGCTCTCAAGAACGACACCTTCCTGCGCGCCCTGCTGCGCCAGCCGACCGACTACACGCCGCTGTGGCTGATGCGCCAGGCCGGGCGTTACCTGCCCGAATACAACGCCACGCGCGCGCGCGCCGGCGACTTCCTCACCCTGTGCAAGACGCCGGACCTCGCCACCGAGGTCACGCTGCAGCCGCTCGCGCGCTACCCGCTCGACGCGGCGATCCTGTTTTCCGACATCCTCACCGTGCCCGACGCCATGGGCCTGGGTCTGTATTTCTCCACCGGCGAAGGCCCGCGCTTCGAGCGCCCGCTGCGCGACGAGTGGGAAATCCGCGACCTCACCGCGCCTGACCCCACCGACAAGCTCGGCTATGTGATGGACGCGGTGCGCAGCATTCGCCGCGCGCTGGACAACTCGGTGCCGCTGATCGGTTTCGCCGGCAGCCCCTACACGCTCGCGTGCTACATGATCGAAGGCGGCAGTTCCGACGACTACCGCCACCTCAAGACCATGCTGTACAGCCGCCCCGATCTGCTGCACCGCATCCTCGACGTCACCGCCCAGGCGGTGACCGACTACCTCAACGCGCAGATCGAAGCCGGCGCGCAGGCCGTCATGATCTTCGATTCCTGGGGCGGCAGCCTCACCCCGCACGCCTACCGCGAGTTCTCGCTCGCCTACATGGAAAAGATCGTCGCCGGCCTCATCCGCGAACGCGAGGGCCGCACCGTGCCGAGCATCATCTTCACCAAGGGTGGCGGCAACTGGCTGGAGGCGATGGCCGGCATCGGCGCCGACGCGGTCGGGCTCGACTGGACCGTCGACATCGGCGAGGCGCGCCAGCGCGTCGGCAACCGGGTCGCGCTGCAGGGCAACCTCGACCCCTGCACCCTGCACGGCACGCCGGAAATCATCCGCACGGAAGCCGAGCGCATCGTCGACCGCTTCGGCAACCACCCCGGCCACGTGTTCAACCTCGGTCACGGCATTTCGCAGTTCACCGACCCGGACAAGGTCGGCGTGCTGGTGGAAGCCGTGCACCGCCGTAGCCGGGCCGTCCGCACATCAAGCGAAAACTGATTCGCACTCCGCGAAATTCGAAAATTTCGAATAATCCAGGTACAAAAAACGACTTTTCAGGGGCGCCAGGAATGGGCCACCATATCGACTATCGTCGATCCAGCGGAGTCTCCTCGTGAAAACCTTCCTCATCAGCCTCTTCGCCGTCTTCCTCGGCTTCGGCCTCGTCACGCAGGACGCCGAAGCCAAGCGTTTGGGCGGCAGCAAATCCTTCGGCATGCAACGCAGCGCGCCCGCCAAGCAGGACGCCGCGCCCATGCCGCAGCGTCAACAGCAAACCGGCGCTCCGGCACAGCCCGCGTCGCAAAAACGCAGCTGGATGGGCCCGATCGCGGGTCTCGCCGCCGGCCTGGGCCTTGCCGCACTGGCCTCGCATCTCGGCATCGGTGAGGAGATGGCGAGCTTCCTGATGCTGGCGTTGCTGGCCATGGCCGCCTTCATGCTGTTCCGTTTCTTCATGCGCCGCAACGCGCCGGCACCGGCGATGCAGTACGCGGGCATGCCGCAGTCCACGCCGGCCGCCTTCGATGCAGCTCCGGTCGCACTCGGCGGCGGGCAGACGGCGCACACTTTCCCGCCCGGCTTCGACGCCGCGGGTTTCGCGCGCGAAGCCAAACTCAACTTCATCCGCCTGCAGGCGGCCTTCGACGCGGGCAACCTCGACGATCTGCGCGCCTTCACCACCCCCGAGGTATTCGCCGAGATCCGCATGCAACTGGCCGAGCGCGGCAACGAGGGACAGACGACCGATGTCACATCCATCGATGCCGACGTTCTTGAAGCCGTCGACGAAGGTGGCCAACATATCGTCAGCGTGCGCTTCACCGGCCTCATCCGCGAAGCCGCCGGCCAGGACGCTACATCGTTCGACGAGATCTGGCACCTTACCCGGCCAGCCGCCGGCCCCGGCGGCTGGGTGATCGCAGGGATCCAGCAGCGCCACTGAGTAGCGCCGCCGGGATCTGACCACCCGACGACCATTTTACCAAGTCTAAACAAAGGCTTGGGTCCAAACAGCGGGCGCCGGAAGGCGTCCGTGCTGGAATAGAAGCGGCAACTTATACACATCACCCGGGGCAGGGAACTTTTTTTGTGTCAAGCCCTTGACAGCCGGCCACTGTTTTCAGGTCATTGAATAATAACGATTTGTTTGTTTGCCTGTTTTTTGATGGGCAGCGAGACCCCGCCAGAATACGGGCCATTGCGGCCCGTCGCCACAATTCACTCACACAATTATCCACAGCTTGCGTGGATAATGCGGAATAAGCCTTCCAGCACAGGGGCTTAGTTCGCATTCCCCGACAACCGGTCAAGAAACCCCGCTAACCATGCCGCCAACCCTGCAGGTCGCGCTCGATACACCGCTGCCCCGGTTGTTCGACTATCGCCTGCCGCCCGACGGTGCGCCGATCGTGCCCGGCACCCTGGTGGAGGTGCCGTTCGGCCGTACCCGCCAGATCGGCATCGCTCTGGGCGTGACCGATGAAGGTGGCGTCGACCCCGGCAAGCTGCGCGACGTGCTGCGCGTACTCGACGACCGCCCGCCGCTGGCACCGGAAATCCTGCGCCTGGCTCGCTTCTGCGCCGACTACTACCACCACGCGCTGGGCGCGGTGCTGCTCGCCACCCTGCCGCCGCGCCTGAAGAACGCCGCCCCCTTCGTCGCCGAAACGCCGTGGCTCGCGCTCACGGACGCCGGACGCGCCGCCGAGCTACCGCCCCGGGCACGCGCGCAGCGCACCCTGCTCGAGGCGCTGCGCGCGGGTCCGCTGGCGCGCGAGACGGTGCGCACACAGAAACAGGGACGCCACGCCGCCGCGCTGGTGGCGGCCGGCTGGGCGACGTGGACGCGCGAGCCGCCGCGCGGCACGGTGTCGCCGCCCCCTACGGCGGCACCGGCGGCCACCACCGGGCAGCAGACCGCACTCGATGCGCTCGCCCCCGCGCTCGATCGCTTCGGCGTGCACCTTGTGCACGGCGTCACCGGCAGCGGCAAGACCGAGCTGTACCTGCGCCTGATCGACACGGTGCTCGCCGCCGGCCGCCAGGCGCTGGTGCTGATTCCCGAGATCGCGCTGACGCCGCAGCTGGAACAGCATTTCCGCCGCCGTTTTCCGGGCCGGCAGGTCGACACCCTGCACAGCGGGCTCGCGGAAAGGACGCGCGCGGAAAACTGGCTGGCCGCGCCCGCCTGCGACGTGCTGCTGGGCACGCGGCTCGCCGTGTTTGCACCGCTGCCGCGGCTCGGCCTGGTGGTGGTCGACGAGGAGCACGACGCCTCGTTCAAGCAGCAGGACGGCCTGCGCTATTCGGCGCGCGACGTCGCCATCGCGCGCGCGCAGCAAGCGGACGTGCCGGTGGTGCTGGGCTCGGCCACGCCCTCGCTGGAAAGCTACGCGCAGGCGCTTTCCGGCCGCTACCGTCTGCACGAACTCACGCAGCGCGCGGTGGCCGCGGCGCAGCTGCCTGACATCGAGCTCGCGGACCTGCGCCATCTGCCCCAGGACAACGGCCTCACGCGCCCGGCGCTGACGGCGCTGACGGAAACCCTCGCGCGCGGCGAGCAAAGCCTGGTGTTCCTCAACCGCCGCGGCTACGCGCCGGCGCTGTATTGCCCCAGCTGCGGCTGGGTCGCCCCCTGCCCGCACTGTTCGGCGCGGCTGGTGCTGCACCGCACCGCGCACCGCCTGATGTGCCATCACTGCGGACACGAGGCGCGCATCCCCCAGGCCTGCCCGGGTTGCGGCAATCCGGACCTGAAGCCGCTCGGCCAGGGCACGCAGCGGCTGGAAGAAACGCTCGCCGCGCTGCTGCCCACCGCGCGCATCCGCCGCATCGACCGCGACACCATGCGCCCGCGCGCCTGGGCCGAGCTGGGCGCGGCGGTGCACGGCGGCGAAGTCGACATCCTGGTCGGCACACAGATGCTGGCGAAGGGGCACGACTTTCCCAACATGACGCTGGCGCTGATCCTCGACACCGACGGCGCGCTGTACAGTCCCGATTTCCGCACCACCGAACGCCTGTTCGCGCAGCTGATGCAGGTGGCGGGGCGCGCCGGACGCGCCGACAAGCCGGGCCGCGTGCTGATCCAGACCGCGTTCCCCGATCACCCGCTGTTCCGCTTCCTGCAACGCCACGACTACGCCGGCTATGCCCGCATGCTGCTCGCTGAACGCCGCCAGCTCGACCTGCCGCCGTTCTCCCGCCAGGTGCTGCTGCGCGCCGAGGCTCCGACGATGGACGCCGCCTTGGCCTTCCTGCGGCGCGCGGCCGCGCAGGCCCCGGATGCCGCGCCGGTCAGCGTGTTCACGCCGACGCCTGCGCCGATGGCGCGGGTGGCCAACCTGGAACGCGCGCAGCTGCTGGTGCAATCCGCCTCGCGGCGCGCGTTGCAGGGCTTCGTGCACGACTGGCGGCCGCGCCTCGAGGCGATCCGGCCACGCGTGGCGCGCTGGTCGCTCGACGTCGATCCGCTGGTGTTCTGACGGGCTGACCCGACTGCGTTTTGAGCGGCCGCCGCGCGGCGCTTATAATCCCGGGCTTCCGTTCGACACCGGAGGCGGCAACGTCTTCATGTCCGCCATGTCCAGCATTCACCCGCTCAAAGAACAGCTCGCCCTCCTCATCGGCGCCGCCCTCGAAATCGTTGCGCCGGAATCCGCGGTGAGCCTCGAAATCGAACGCCCGAAGAACCCTACCCACGGCGACTTTTCCAGCAATGCAGCGATGCAGCTGGCGCGTCCGCTGAAGCAGAACCCGCGCGAACTGGCGCAGAAGCTCCTCGTCGAGCTACCGAAGTCGCCGTTGATCGCCAAGGCGGAGATCGCCGGCGCCGGCTTCATCAACTTCCACCTCACGCCCGCGGCATGGCACGGCATCGTGCGCCGCGTGCGCAGCGAGCGCGAGCGATTCGGCCGCGGCGACGCCGGCCAGGGCCACCGCGTGCTGGTCGAATTCGTTTCCGCCAACCCCACCGGGCCGCTGCACGTCGGTCACGGCCGCCAGGCCGCGCTCGGCGACGCGATCTGCAACCTGTACGCCGCACAGGGCTGGGATGTCTGGCGCGAGTTCTACTACAACGACGCCGGGGTGCAGATCGCAACGCTTGCCGCGAGCGTGCAGGCGCGCGCCAAGGGCCTGAAGCCGGGCAACGCCGGCTGGCCGGAGGCCGCCTACAACGGCGACTACATCGCCGACATCGCCGCCGACTTCCTCGCGAAGAAGACGGTGAAATCGGACGACCGCGAATACACCGCGTCGGGCGACGTCAACGATCTCGACTCGATCCGCCAGTTCGCGGTGGCCTACCTGCGCCATGAGCAGGATCTGGATCTCAAGGCCTTCGCGGTGCGGTTCGACCACTATTACCTGGAATCGAGCCTGTACAGCGACGGCCGCGTCGCGGCGACGGTGCAGAAGCTGGTCGATGCCGGCAAGACCTACGAGCAGGACGGCGCGCTGTGGCTGCGCACCACCGACTTCGGTGACGACAAGGACCGCGTGATGAAGAAGTCCGACGGCACCTACACGTACTTTGTGCCGGACGTCGCCTATCACATCGCCAAGTGGGAACGCGGCTTCACGCGCGCCATCAACATCCAGGGCACCGACCACCACGGCACCATCGCCCGCGTGCGCGCCGGCCTGCAGGCCGTGGGCCTCGACATCGCCGAAGGCTATCCGGACTATCTCCTGCACACCATGGTGCGCGTGATGCGCGGCGGCGAGGAAGTGAAGATCTCCAAGCGCGCCGGCAGCTACGTGACCCTGCGCGACCTCATCGAATGGACCAGCAAGGACGCGGTGCGCTTCTTCCTGCTCTCGCGCAAGCCGGACACCGAATACGTCTTCGACGTCGACCTCGCGCTGGCGAAAAACAACGACAACCCGGTCTACTACGTGCAGTACGCGCACGCGCGCATCTGCCGCGTGTTCGAGGAATGGGGCGGCATGGCCGATGCGCTCGACGACGCCAACCTCGCGCCGCTTGCTGCACCGCACGAACTCGCGCTGATGCAGCGCATCGCGGAATACCCGGAAGTCATCGCCGCGGCGGCGAAGGAGCTGGCGCCGCACATCGTCGTGCATTACCTGCAGGGGCTCGCCGGAGACTTCCACGCCTGGTACAACGCCGAGAAGTTCCTAGTCGACGACGACGCGACGAAACGCGCGCGCCTGGCACTGGCCGACGCCGCCCGGATTACGATTGTTAACGGCCTGGCCTTGCTCGGCGTGTCCGCGCCGGAGAAAATGTAGCCATGGCCAAGCCCGTATCCCGCCCGTCCAAGCGCGGCGGCAGTTCGATTTTCGCTGGAGTCCTGATCGGGCTCATCGTCGGCGCAGTCCTCGCCGTCGGCGTGGCACTGTGGGCCACCGGCGTCAATCCGTTCGCCTCCACCAAGGTCAAGGCGCCGGCGCCGGCACCCGTAGCCGTCGCGCCCGCCGTGCCCGACACGGCTCCCAGCTTCGATTTCTACAAGGTGCTGCCCGGCGGCGTGCCGGAGGAGCGGCCGCAGGCGGCGGCCCCCGCGCCGCGCCTCTACCTGCAGGCCGGTGCTTTCCACAGCCCGACCGACGCCGACAATCTCAAGGCCCAGCTGGCCATGCTGGGCCTGGAAGCCGCCATCCATACCGCCGACGTCCCCGGCAAGGGCATCCTGCACCGCGTGCGGCTTGGCCCGTTCGGCGCCATGGACGACGTCGACAACACCCGCAAGCGGCTGGCACAGAACAATATCCCGGTCACGCTTGTCAGAGAAGAACCCCCTTTACAGGAGACACCTTGATGCTCGCTCGCGCATGGGCCGTACTGGCCGCCGCCTTCCTTGCCCTGTCGGTCTACGCGGCCGAACCCGAAGAGGCCTTCGAGGGCCACGACTACACCCGTGTCAACGCCCCGCGTCCCGTCGCCACCGGCGACAAGATCGAGGTGCTGGAATTCTTCTGGTATCGTTGCCCGCACTGTTACCAGCTCGAACCTGGCCTGCAGGGCTGGCTCAAGACCCTGCCGAAGGACGCGCAGATCCGCCGCATGCCGGCGGTGTTCCGCGAAGACTGGCTGCCCGGCGCCAAGCTCTATCACACCCTCGCCCAGATGGGCTTGGTTGACCGCCTGCACGCCAAGGTTTTCCACGCCTACCACGCGGAAAAGCTCAACCTCAACGACCCGGCGGTGCTGGGGACGTGGATCGCCGGCCAGGCGGTGGATCGCAAGAAATTCGAGAGCATCTACAACTCATTCACCACGCAGTCGCTCGCCAATCAGGGCGGCCAGCTCGCGTTCGCCTACGACCTGCGCGGCGTACCGGCCTTCATCGTCGACGGCAAATACCACACCTCGGTGTCGATGACCCGTAGCGAGAAGCGTCTGTTCGAAGTCCTCGACCAGTTGATCGCCAAGGCGCGCGCCGAGCGCGGCAACAGCAAGAAGGCCGCGAAGTAAGTCCCTTGCCGGCCTCGATCCAGCGGGTTTTCGTCACCGGCGCGAGTTCCGGGCTGGGCGCCGCACTGGCGCGGCACTACGGTGCGCGCGGCGCCACACTCGGCCTCGCGGGGCGCCGGCAGGACGGGCTGGCCGCCACCGCCGCCGGTCTCGATGCACGCTGCTACGTGGCCGACGTGCGCGATGCCGCCGCCATGCGGACGGCCGCCACCACATTTCTCACCGAGGTCGGCCCGCCCGATCTCGTCATCGCCGCCGCCGGCATCAGTGTCGGCACGCTCACCGAAATCACCGAAGATGCCACCGTGTTCCGCGCCGTCATGGACGCCAACGTGCTCGGCCTGGTGCACACCTTCCAGCCCTTCATCGCCGCCATGCCGCCCGGCAGCGTACTGTGCGGCATCTCCAGCGTCGCCGGCGTGCGTGGCCTGCCCGGCGGCGGCGCCTATTCGGCGTCGAAGGCCGCCGCCACCGTATATCTCGAAGCGCTGCGCCTGGAGATGAAGGCGCGCGGCATCGCCGTGGTCACCGTCGCCCCCGGCTACATCGACACCCCGATGACCCGCGTCAACCCCTATCCCATGCCCTTCCGCATGAAGGCCGAGGATGCGGCGGCGCGCGTCGCCCGCTGCATCGCGCGCCGCCGCGGCTACGCGGTCATCCCCTGGCAGATGGCCTGGGTCGCGGGTGCAATGAAATGGCTGCCAAATCCCATGTTTGATTTATTATTCGAAAAGGCGCCGCGCAAACCGCGCGGGCTACCAACTTAGAATAAACCGCCGCACCTGCGGCCCCTTCCTGTGGAGCCCTGATGTCAGCACCGCTCAACATCATCCTGATCGACGACCATCCCCTGCTGCGTATGGGAGTGGCTGGCTACATCCAGCAGGAGCCGGATCTGAGGCTTGTCGCACAAATGGCGAACGCCGCCGAACTGCGCACCTGGCTCGCCACCGGCAACAAGGCGGATGCCGCCCTGCTCGACCGTTCGCTGCCCGACGCCGATGGCCTCGATCTCGTGTCCGACCTGCGCGACCTCGGCATCAAGGTCATCATGCTCACCATCGCCGATTCCGACGAGGAAATCTCCGAAGCCATCTCTTCCGGCGTCGACGGCTACGTCATCAAATCCAGCGACCCCGAACAGGTGCTCGCCGCCATCCGCAGCGTATGCGATGGCCAGAGCAGCTTCCCGCTCAACATCATGCAGAAGATGGCGCGGGGCGAACTCAGCAACAGCGCACTCGGCGCCCTCACCGCGCGCGAAATGGAAATCGTCGACCACGTCAAGGAAGGGCTCTCCAACAAGGCCATCGCCTACAAGATGACCCTGTCGGAAAACACCGTCCGCAACCACCTGCGCAACATCATGGAAAAGCTCGGCCTCAGAAACCGCGTGCAGGTCGCCACCCTGGCGCTGAAGGAAGACCGCAAGCGGCACTGACCGGGACGCCTCCCGGAAACCGGGCTGGTGCAGAAGCCCGAAAACGGAAAGATCGTGTGCCCGCGTTCGACAATGTGCCCGTCGATTCACGTCGGCGAAGGCGGCCTGGGCTTGGCCGGGTTCTTGATGGTTTCGCCAGTGTGTTGTTGAAACACCCCGCGCTCGGAACGCCGGGAGGAAGTGCTATTGAGCCAGACCCTGCCGGTTCCTGGCGGTTCGGTACCACGAGTCCAAACCGGCGCCCGTCTACGAAGGCTGATTCTGTTTTTCGGTTTTGCTGGTTGCAGTAGTCTCGACCGGCTGCGCCAATCGCAGGAAAGTTGCCAGCTCCTCCACCCAGCGCAGTTTTTCCTTGGCCGATAGCGCGCGAAAAGCGCGCAGACGTTCGTCGCTGACATGGTAGGTGCGATTGCCGCGGTCGAAGGGCATGGTCAGGATTCCTTCAAGCGCTTGAGATGTTCGATGTCCGCAAGATCAATCGGGCGGCCAACGGCCTGCTTCAGTGCAATCATGTCGTCGATGGAAGCGACCACCACGGGCACGTCGCCCGCCTGGAAAGTGACTGCGCGACTGCGCATTTGGGCGTAATCAACCGGCGGATAGAGCAACACATCGAGCGTCACGCCAGCCAGGCCGGGTGCGCGCAGCGCAAAGGATTCCAGATTGCGTTCACGATGCCACTGCGCCAGTTGGTCGAGATCGGTCAACGTGTCCAGCGCAACCGGCAACACCGGCGTCATACCCAAGCCACGTGCCATCTCCACCAGAGACGCCAGGTTTTCCGGGGTCATTGCCACGGTCACGTCAATATCCATTGTCGCCCGCTCGATGCCGTGCAGCGAAATCGCCAGCCCACCGATCAGTACATAATCGACACGCCCGTTGAGCGCGGAAAAAAGGTCTAGGTAGAACATGGGGGGATTTTACTTGGGTGGCAGCGCCAGCATGAAATTCACAGGGAATAGGGGAATACTTCGCGGTGATCTTCTTGCTCATCAAGGCTTCAAATCTTGAGAGATGAAGCCTCCTCAAAACCCGGGACGGTTCAGTTTGTACGAAAACGCCAGTCCAACTTTATTTGTCCCGGTCCAGCTTTTATTTGTCCGTCACCAAAAGACGTTGCGTTCAGCGTCACCCCTCACTCCACCGTCACCGACTTCGCCAGATTCCGCGGTTTGTCCACGTCGGTGCCCTTTTGCAGGGCGGCGTGGTACGACAGCAGTTGCAGGGGGACGGTGTGCAGGATGGGCGAGAGCGCGCCGTTGCTGCTGCCGGGCAGGCGGATGACGTGGACGAAGGCGGACTCCTCGATGTGCACGTCGCCGTCGGCGAAGACGTAGAGTTCGCCGCCGCGGGCGCGGACTTCCTGCAGGTTGGACTTGAGTTTTTCGATGAGCTGGTCGTTGGGGGCGATGGCGACGACGGGCATGCCTTCGTCGACGAGGGCGAGCGGGCCGTGCTTGAGTTCGCCGGCGGGGTAGGCTTCGGCGTGGATGTAGGAGATTTCCTTGAGCTTCAGCGCGCCTTCGAGGGCGATGGGGTAGTGCACGCCACGGCCGAGGAAGAGCGCGTGCTGCTTGTTGGCGAAGCGCTGCGCCCAGGCTTCGACGTCGGCTTCCAGCGCGAGCACCTGCTGCACCTTGTTCGGCAGGCCGCGCAGGGCGGCGAGGTGGGCGGTTTCCTGTTCGACGCTGAGGCGGCCGCGCAGCTTGGCGAGTACCAGCGTCAGCAGAAATAGCACGGCGAGCTGGGTGGTGAAGGCCTTGGTCGAGGCCACCCCGATCTCGGGGCCGGCGCGGGTGAGGAACTTGAGGCGTGAGGCACGGGTGAGCGCGGATTCCGGCACGTTGCAGATCGCGAGGGTGCGGGTGTGGCCGAGGTCCTGGGCGTGGTGCAGCGCAGCGAGGGTGTCGGCGGTTTCGCCCGACTGCGAAATGCTGACGACGAGCGCGTCGGAATTCGGCACGCTGGTGCGGTAGCGGTATTCGCTGGCGATCTCGGCGATCGCCGGAATGCCTGCGACCTCTTCCAGCCAGTAAGTGGCCACTTTCGCCGCATGGTAGCTGGTGCCGCAGGCAAGAAACGTCACCGCCTTGACACCCCCCAAAACGTCGGCAGCATCGAAGCCGAACCACTCGGGCAGCACGCGGTCCTGCGCCACGGCCGTGAGCAGGGTGTCGGCGAGCGCGCGCGGCTGTTCGTGGATTTCCTTCTGCATGAAGTGGCGGTAGTTGCCGAGCTCGGCCATGTCGGCGGACAGCTCCGACACGTGCACGGCGCGTTCGACCCGGTTGCCGGCCGCGTCGTAGACGGTCACGGCCAGCAGGCCGATGTCGGCGACGTCGCCCTCTTCCAGATAGATCACGCGCTGGGTGACGGGGAGCACCGCCGAGACGTCGGAGGCGATGAAGTTTTCCTCAATGCCCAGGCCGACGAGCAGCGGGCTGCCCTTGCGCGCGCACACGAGCTGGTGCCGCGCCTCCGCGCTGACCACGCCGATGGCGTAGGCGCCCTCCAGTTCCGCCACCGCGGCGCGGGTGGCGGCGAGCAGGTCGCGCGCCTGCCGGTAATAGTGCGCGACGAGGTGCGCGATCACTTCGGTGTCGGTCTCCGAAGTGAACACGAAACCCTCGGCCTTCAGGCGCGCGCGCAGCGCCTCGTGGTTTTCGATGATGCCGTTGTGCACCACCGCGATGCCGTCGCTGACATGCGGATGGGCGTTGGCTTCCGACGGCGCGCCGTGGGTGGCCCAGCGCGTGTGCGCGATGCCGAGGTGGCCGAACACCTTCTGCGCGGTGCACGCCTCCGCCAGCGACGCGACCCGCCCGGTGCTGCGCACGCGCTTAAGCCCGCCATCGATGGTGACCAGACCGGCGGAATCGTAGCCGCGGTACTCCAGCCGCCGCAGGCCTTCGAGCAGGATGGGAACGACGTTGCGTTGCGCGACTGCGCCGACGATACCGCACATGATCAGCGCTCCGCGCGGGGTGAGGCGTGAGGGGTGAGGCGTAAGGCGTCAAACCCCGAGCCGCCGTCGCTTTGCTTGTTCAGCGTTGTCATGATTTTGAACTCTCCTGTCAAATTGCGCGCCGCGCGCCGCGCCTCACGCCTCACTTTTTCGTCGGCCGCTTCCAGCCGCTGATCGTCACCTGCTTCGCGCGCGACAGGGTCAGCTCACCGGGCGGGGCGTCGCGCGTGAGCGTGGTGCCGGCCCCCAGCGTCGCCCCCTTGCCGACGGTCACCGGCGCCACGAGCTGGGTGTCGGAGCCGACGAAAACCTCGTCCTCGATGACGGTACGGTGCTTGTTGGCGCCGTCGTAATTGCAGGTGATGGTGCCGGCACCGATGTTGACCTTCCGGCCCATGGTGGTGTCGCCGACGTAGGACAGGTGGTTGATCTTCGAGCCCTCGTCGATCTGGCTGTTCTTGATCTCGACGAAGTTGCCGACGTGGACGTCGCGTGCCAGTTTCGTTCCCGGGCGGATGCGCGAGAACGGCCCGACGCGGTTGGCCTCTCCGATCTCGGCGTCGTCGACGAGGCTGAACGCGTCGATGCGCGTGCCGGCCGCGACCTTCACGTTGCGCAGCACACAGTTAGCGCCCACTTGCACGCCATCGCCCAATTCTACGCGGCCCTCGAATACACAGTTGACGTCGATCGCGACATCGCGCCCGCACGCGAGGGTACCGCGCACGTCGAAGCGGGCGGGATCGGCCAGGGTCACACCCGCATCGAGCAGCGCACGGGCGATTTCGCCCTGATGGATGCGTTCGAGTTCGGCCAGTTGCGCCTTGCTGTTGACCCCCAGCACTTCCCACTCGTGGGTCGGTTGGTGAGTCTCCACTTCCACGCCATCACGCACCGACATGGCAATTATATCTGTAAGGTAATACTCACCCTGGACATTGTCGTTCTTCAGTTCAGCGATCCAGCGCTTCAGCGGCCGCGTCGGCACGGCGAGGATGCCGGTGTTGACTTCCTGGATCGCCCGTTCGGCGGGACTGGCGTCCTTGTGCTCGACGATACGCACGACGCGCCCCGCCTCGCGCACGATGCGGCCGTAGCCGTCGGGATGGGCGAGGTTCACGGTGAGCAGCCCCAGCTTGCCCGCCTGCGCCGCCGCCACCAGCGGTTGCAGCGTGGCGGCCTGGGTGAGCGGCACGTCGCCGTACAGCACCAGCGTGACGCCGTCGTCGGCCAGATGCGGCAGCGCCTGCATCACGGCGTGGCCGGTGCCGTGCTGTTCGGCCTGCAACACGAATGTCAGCCGTTCGTCGGCCAGCGCCTGCGGCACCGCCTCGCCACCGAAGCCATACACCACGCACACCTGCGCTGCGCCCAGCGCGTGCGCGGTGTCGACCACATGGCCGAGCAGCGGCCGCCCCGCCAGCCGGTGCAGCACCTTGGGCAGATCGGAGCGCATGCGGGTGCCCTTGCCCGCGGCAAGGATGACGATATCGGGTGAGGAAGTCATATTGTGTTCGGGTCAGCGCGGTGTAACCGCAAGCGAGCAATTCGCGCGCCAAGTATAAACCGGGAAGCCGGGCCGGTTCGTGTGGCGGAGATGAAGGAAGCAAACCCGTGGGCGCAGCACGCCTGCGCCCGTTCACCCTCTCCCCCAACCCCCCTCAAGGGAGAGGGGAGTCACGGACAACGCGCCGGGAAAAAGCGGCATCCCCGCCGACCCCTCTCCCCTCAAGGGGACTCCCGGTCGTTGTC
>JANJWS010000064.1 GCA_024709425.1 Thiobacillus sp. | reverse complement strand
AGGCCGATTCGGGGTCGGTCTTGTACGCGCGGTCGTAGGCTTCCATGAGGTTGGCACCGTAGGCGACCCCGCAGGGGTTGGCGTGCTTGACGATGACGCTGGCCGGCGCCGACGCCGACCGTCATGCGGTCGCGGGCGTAGACGATCGCATTCGACTTGACGAACTTGGCGACGCGCCACGCGAACAGGAGGTCGTCCATCTCTTTTTCAGTCGGCGCGCGCTGGGTGACTGCTTTCAGCTCGGCGTTGAGCAGCACGTCGGCGTTCTGCACCAATAAACCACCCGCCACGCGTTTCATGTCAAGCTGGGCGACTGCGCCTGCCCACTTCCCGCATTCGAGCAGACGCACGTTCTTCTTGGCGGCGACCGCTGCGCTGGCTTCCGGGCTCACCTCGGGGGCGATGATGACCTCGACGAACTGGCGCTCGACAATGGCGGCGGCGGTCGCGCCGTCGAGCCGGCCGTTGAAGGCGATGATGCCGCCGAAGGCCGATTCGGGGTCGGTCTTGTACGCGCGGTCGTAGGCTTCCATGAGGTTGGCACCGTAGGCGACCCCGCAGGGGTTGGCGTGCTTGACGATGACGCAGGCCGGCGCGGCGTCGAACTGCTTGATGCATTCGAGCGCCGCGTCGGTGTCGGCGATGTTGTTGTAGGACAGCTCCTTGCCCTGGATCTGGCGCGCGGTGGAGATGGTGCCGGCCGGCGCGTTCGCCTCGACATAGAAGGCGCCGGCCTGGTGCGGGTTCTCGCCGTAGCGGCACGTCTGCGCGCGGGTGAAGTTCAGGTTGAGGCGCTCGCCGAACAGCTCGTTCTCCCCGGCGTCGTTCAGCGCGGTGAGGTAGTTGGAAATCGCGCTGTCGTATTCGGCGGTGTGGGAAAACGCCTTTTTCGCCAGCCCGAAGCGGGTGGCGTCGGTGAGCGCGCCGCCGTTGGCGGACATTTCTTCGACCAGTTTGGGGTAATCGGCCGGGTCGGTGACGATGGCGACGAAGCGGTAGTTCTTGGCGGAGGAGCGCACCATCGCCGGGCCGCCAATGTCGATGTTCTCGATTGCGTCGTCGAGCGTGTGCGGCTTCGATACGGTGGCGACGAAGGGGTAGAGGTTCACGCACACCAGGTCGATGTTGGGGATACCGTGCTGCTGCATGGTCGCCACGTGGTCCGTGAGGTCGCGTCGGCCAAGGATGCCGCCGTGTACTTTCGGGTGCAGGGTCTTCACGCGGCCGTCGAGCATTTCCGGGAAGCCGGTGTATTCGCTGACATCGATCACCGGCAGGCCGGCGTCGCGGATCGCCTTGGCGGTGCCGCCGGTGGAGAGCAGTTCGACGCCGGCGTTGGCGAGCGCGCGGGCGAAGTCGATGAGTCCGGTCTTGTCGGAGACGGAAAGGAGGGCACGCTGGATTTTCATGGTGAGATCAGTCGGAAAGGCCGTGGTCGCGCATTTTCTTGCGCAGGGTGTTACGGTTGATGCCGAGCATCTCGGCGGCGCGCGTCTGGTTGCCTTCGGCGCGGTCGAGGATATACGCGAGCAGCGGCTTTTCCACCGCGCCCAGCACCATGTTGTAGATCTCGCCCGGCGGCTCGCCGTCGAGGTCCTTGAAGTAGCGGTTCAGCGACCGCCGCATGCAGGCGGCGATTTCGTTTTCTTCGATCAATTTGAAGCTCCCCTCTATGCCGCGAGCCGGTCGGCGGGCGACATGTCTTCCGCGTTGTCGTTTGGCGGTACGTTTTCGTAGCGCAGGCGGTCGTCGGCGCGAGCGGCCTGGGCGAAGTAATCGTTCACCATGGCGAGTTGTTCGGCGACGCCGTCGAGCTGGTTCATCGCGTGGCGGAACGCGCTGCTGCCGACCAGCCCTTTCGTGTACCAGGAAATGTGCTTGCGTGACACGCGCGCGCCGGTGACGTCGCCGTAGAAGGCGTAGAGATCGTGCAGATGGCCCAGCAACACGGCATGGATTTCGGCCACCTCGGGTGGTGGCAGGTGCTCACCGGTGGCCAAGTAGTGGTCGATCTCGCGGAAGATCCATGGCCGGCCCTGCGCGGCGCGGCCGATCATCACGGCGTCGGCGCCGGTGGTGTCGAGCACGTAGCGGGCTTTCTCCGGCGAGGTGATGTCGCCGTTGGCGATGACCGGGATCTTCGCTTCGGCCTTCACCACGCGGATGGTGTCGTATTCGGCCTCGCCGGTGTAGCCGCAGGCACGGGTGCGGCCGTGGATCGCCAGCGCCTGCACGCCGGCGTTCTCGGCGATCCTGAGAATGTTCAGCGCGTTGCGGTGCTCGCGGTCCCAGCCGGTGCGGATCTTCAGCGTCACCGGCACCTCCGGCACCGAACTGACCACGGCGTCGAGGATGCGACCGACCAGCGCTTCGTCCTGCAGTAGGGCGGAACCGGCCATCACGTTGCACACCTTCTTCGCCGGGCAGCCCATGTTGATGTCGATGATCTGCGCGCCGCGGTCGACGTTGTGGCGCGCCGCCTGCGCCAGCATCGCGGGGTCCGCGCCGGCGATCTGCACGCTGATCGGGTCGACCTCGCCCTCGTGGTTGGCGCGCCGCGCCGTCTTGGCCGACCCGTACAGCAGGGAGTTCGATGTCACCATCTCGGACACGGCCATGCCCGCCCCCAGTTGCTTGCACAACTGGCGGAACGGGCGATCGGTCACCCCGGCCATGGGGGCAACGATCAGGCGATTCTTGAGGACGTGGGAGCCGATGCGCATAAGGGCCCGAATTTTACCCCGCCCGGGGCGCCCCGACCAAGTTGCAGAATATTTACATTTTTCGACTGGAGGCGAGGCGGCGCGCCGTCTATCATCCAGAGCTTGATCAACACAAGGAGGAGACAGCAGCATGAGCTTCATGTCTGAATTCAAGGAGTTCGCCGTCAAGGGCAATGCCATGGACCTGGCTGTGGGTGTCATCATCGGCGCCGCCTTCGGCAAGATCGTCGATTCCATCGTCAAGGATCTCATCATGCCGATCATCGGCGCGGTGTTCGGCGGCTTCGACTTTTCCAACCTGTTCATCGCCCTCGGCACGGTGCCGGAGGGTGTGGCGATGACGCTGGATAGCCTGAGGGAAGCCAACGTGCCGGTATTTGCCTACGGCAGTTTTCTCACCATCCTGCTCAATTTCGTCATCCTCGCGTTCATCGTCTTCATGCTGGTGAAACAGGTTAACCGTCTGAAGAAGGAAGCACCGCCCGCGCCGCCGGCCGCGCCACCGGAAGACATCGTGCTGCTGCGCGAGATTCGCGACAGTCTGAAGAAGTGACGCGGCGTGTTACGGTGGCCCGGGACCGGGCCGTCCGCGGAAGGTCGCCCATGTCAACCCGCGTGTTGCATGGGCGCAACCGGCGCGGGAGGTGCGCCGGGGCCGGGGCGGTCCCGACAGGCAACTGCTAAAATGGCGCATGTTCCAGTTTGCTGACAAACCAAGGGAGTTCAACATGAAACAGGTGCAACGCATGGCCATGCTGGCGGCGCTGTGGGTCGCCACGGCAAGCGCTGGCGCCGCCGAAATGCCCGAGCGCGGGCTGGGGTTGCTGCTGGGCGGCGGTTGGGCGGACGAGAATCTGGTCGGTGGCAAGGACGGCGAGGTCAACCCGCTGTTCGGCCTGCGCTATGGCCAGCGCCTGCGTGACGACATCAACTTCTTCGGCGACCTGGTGTACGGCTCATATGACGGAAACCTCGTCGGAGACGCGGACCTAACGACTGTGCGTGGTGGCCTGGAATGGCTGATTTCCCGTCAGCAGCGCTACAACTGGTTCCTCTCGGGCGGTTTCGGTTTGATGAACGTCGACACCGACAGTGGCCCCGATTTCACCCGCCCGATGGCTTCCCTGGGCGTCGGACAGGACTGGGCGGTGGGGGTCAACGATGCCTTCCGCTGGGAATTGCGCGCCGATCAGTCGTTTGGCAACAGCAGCCTGCCCAACGGTGGCCTGACCAATGTCCAGGCACTGCTGGGTTATTCCTGGGGTCTCGGCGCCCCGGCCGATACGGACGGCGACGGCGTGCCGAATCGCCTCGACCAGTGCCCCAACACCCCCAAGGGCGCCAAGGTCGACGCCAAGGGCTGCCCGCTGGATAGCGATGGCGACGGCGTGTTCGATGGCCTCGACCAGTGCCCCAATACCCCGGCTGGCGTGAAAGTGGATGGCAAGGGCTGCCCCGTGGACAGCGATGGGGATGGTGTGCCTGACCATAAGGACAAGTGTCCGACCGTGCCGGCACCGGGGACCGCTGACGGCTGCCCACCGGATTCCGATGGTGATGGCGTGATCGATGCCAAGGATGCCTGTCCCGCCGTGCCGGCTCCCGGCACTGTCGACGGCTGCCCGCCCAAGGTTGAGGAACCGGCGCCCGCGCCGAGGACGCTGACTCTGGAAGGCGTCAACTTCGACAATGACAGCGCAAAGCTGAGGTCGGATGCCATTGCGATTCTCGATGCCGCCGCGGCCACCCTGAAGGAATGGGGCGAGGTGAAGGTCGAGGTTGCCGGGCATACCGACTCGGTCAACTCCGACGCCTACAACCAGGACCTGTCGCAGCGCCGCGCCGACGCAGTGCGTGCCTATCTGGTCGACAAAGGTATCGCGGCCGAGCGCCTGACCGCCAAGGGTTACGGCGAGGCCAATCCGGTGGCTGACAACGATAGCGCCGAAGGCCGCGCCCGGAACCGCCGCGTCGAACTGGTTCCGCAGCAGTAAGCGGCGCGTTGGCTGCAACGCAACGGGCGCCCCGCGGGGCGCCCGTTGCCCTTTCTTCACCTCAGTGCGCGGCTTCCCAGTTGCGCCCGGCGCCGATACCGACGCGCAGCGGCACTTTCAGCGCGGCGATGTCGCACATGCGGGCCGGCAACTCGGCGCGCACGCGGTCGAGTTCACCCTCCGGCACTTCGAGCACGAGTTCGTCATGCACCTGCAGGATCAGACGGCTGGCAAATTTCCCCGTGTCGAGCCAGCGCTGCACAGCGATCATGGCGAGCTTGATGAGATCCGCCGCGGTACCCTGCATCGGCGCGTTGATCGCCGCGCGTTCGGCGCCCTGGCGACGCTGCGGATTCTTCGCGTTGATCTCGGGCAGGTACAGGCGGCGGCCGAAGACGGTCTCGACGTAACCCTGGCTGCGCGCGGCTTCGCGCGTGCGCTGCATGTAATCAGCGACACCCGGGTAGCGCGTGAAATAGCGGTCGATATACGCCTGCGCGGCGGCGCGTTCGAGGTTGAGCTGCGACGCCAGACCGAACGCAGACATGCCGTAGATGAGGCCGAAGTTGATCACCTTGGCCATGCGCCGCTGGTCGGCGTTGACCGCGTCGAGCGGCACGCCGAATACCTCGGCGGCGGTGGCGCTGTGGATGTCGCGGTCTTCCGCAAACGCGTTCAGAAGGCCCGCATCGTCCGACAGGTGGGCCATGATCCTGAGCTCGATCTGCGAGTAGTCGGCCGACACCAACACGTGCCCGGGCGGCGCGATGAAGGCTTCGCGGATGCGGCGGCCCTCGGCGGTGCGCGCGGGGATGTTCTGCAGGTTGGGGTCCGAACTCGCCAGGCGGCCGGTGACCGCGGTCGCCTGCGAATAGCTGGTGTGCACGCGGCCCGTTCGGGGGGCGATCATTTGCGGCAGCTTGTCGGTGTAGGTCGACTTCAGCTTGGCCATGCCGCGATAGTCGAGGATGGCGCGCGCGATGGGATGGTCGAGCGCGAGCTGTTCCAGCGTGTCCTCGTCGGTCGAGGGCGCGCCGCCGGGCGTTTTCTTGATGACCGGCAGGCCCTTCTGCGTGAACAGGATGTCGCCGATCTGCTTGGGAGAACCAAGGTTGAACGGCTGGCCTGCCTCCTGGTAGGCGCGCTGCTCCAGTTCCAGCATCTTCCGGCCGAGCTCGCCACTCTGCACTGCGAGGAGCTTGCGGTCGAGCAGCACGCCGGCGCGTTCCATGCGGAACAGGATCTCGGCCACCGGCAGTTCGATCTTGCGGTAGACGAATTCGAGCTTGTCCGACGCAGCGATGCGCGGGGCCAGCGCCTCGCGCACGCGCAGGGTGACGTCGGCATCCTCCGCGGCGTATTCGGTGGCGCGTTCGATCGCCACCTGGTCGAAGCCGATGCGCGCCGCGCCCTTGCCGGTGACGTCGTCGTAGCTGATCGTCGCAAGCCCCAGGTGGCGCGCAGCGAGGCTGCCGAGTTCGTGCGGCTGGTGCGCTTCCAGCACATAGGACTGCAGCAGGGTGTCGTCGGCGACGCCGGCGAGCGCGACGCCGTAGTGCGCGAGGATGTGGCGGTCGTACTTGAGATGCTGGCCGACGATGCGGGGGGTGGGGTTCTCCAGCAACGGTTTGAGCTTCGCCAGTGCGGCGTCACGATCCAGCTGCGCCGGCGCGCCGGCGTAGTGATGCGCCAGCGGCACGTAGGCCGCCTCGCCCGGGGCGATGGCGAACGACAGGCCGACGAGCTCGGCCTGCATCGCGTTCAGCCCCGTAGTTTCGGTGTCGAAGGCGAAGCGCGGCGCCGCCTCGAGCCGGGCGATCCACGCGTCGAGCGCGGCGGCGTCGAGAACGGTTTCGTAGTGCGCGCGGTGCGCCCCGCTGCAATCCTGTTCCGCTGTGGTCGCAGCGCCGTGCGTCGCGGCATCGAGCTCGCGCAGCCAGGCGCGGAATTCGTAGCGTTCGAACAGCGCGCGCAGCGCCTCGGTGTCGCGCGGCTTCAACACCAGGTCGTCGAAATCGAAGGGCAGGTCGACGTCGGTCTTGATGGTGACCAGCACGCGCGCCTGCGGCAGCCAGTCTCGCGCGGCGCGCAGGTTGTCGCCGACCACGCCCTTGATGTCGTCTGCGTGGGCAATGAGGTTGTCGAGCGTGCCGTATTCGGTAAGCCATTTCACTGCCGTCTTGGGCCCGCACTTGGCCACCCCGGGGACATTGTCCACCGTGTCGCCGACCAGGGTGAGGTAGTCGACGATGCGCGCGGGCGGCACACCGAACTTGGCGGTGACGCCGGCGGCGTCGAGCGTTTCCTCGCTCATGGTGTTGACGAGCGTGACGTCGCCGTCGACCAGCTGCGCCATGTCCTTGTCGCCGGTGGAAACGATGCTGCGCACGCCGCGTGTGGAGGCGTGCCGTACCAGGGTGCCGATCACGTCGTCGGCCTCGACGCCATCGACCATCACCAGCGGCCAGCCATCGGCGCGGATCAGGTCGTGCAGCGGTGCGATCTGGTGCGCGAGGTCGTCCGGCATCGGTGGACGGTGCGCCTTGTAGTCAGGATACAGCTCGTCGCGGAAGGTCTTGCCCTTCGCGTCGAACACGCAGGCGATATAATCGGCCGCGTAGTCCTTCTGCAGCCGGCGGAGCATCGCCAGCACGCCCTTCATCGCGTTGGTCGGTTCGCCTGCCGCGTTGCGCAGGTCGGGCAGCGCGTGAAAGGCGCGGTACAGATAGGACGAGCCGTCCACCAGCAGCAGCGTTTTTGCGGAATCGTTCACGAGGCGTTCAGACATGCACTTCGATAAATTGCCCCACACGGCCGATCCGGGGCGGACCGCCGAAATCGGCTACTCGGCGCGCGAGTCGTGGCGGATGCTGGGGATTATGGCAGAGTTCGTCGAGGCGACCGAGCGTCTCGCTTCGATCCGGCCGGCCGTGTCGATCTTCGGCAGCGCGCGCACGCCGCCCGACCACGCCTACTACATGCTCACCGAGACGATCGCGCGCAAGCTGTCGGACGCCGGCTTCTCGGTCATTTCCGGCGGCGGCCCCGGCATCATGGAAGCCGCCAACAAGGGTGCGTATTTCGGCAAATCGCCGAGCGTCGGCCTCAACATCCAGTTGCCGCACGAGCAGAGCGCCAACCCCTACCAGGACATCAGCCAGACCTTTCGCCATTTCTTCGCGCGCAAGGTGATGTTCGTCAAGTTTGCCGCGGCCTACGTCGTCATGCCGGGTGGTTTCGGTACACTCGACGAACTGTTCGAAGCG
>JANJWS010000041.1 GCA_024709425.1 Thiobacillus sp. | reverse complement strand
TCGCGGCCGCTCCGCAATACTTCATGCGCACGGCCGGGACCGCGCGCAAGCATCCGGTCCTCGTCGGCCTCCTGGTGGTGCTGGCGCTGTTGCCCGTCGGCATTCTGATCGCGACCATTCGGGCAGAATCGTGATCGACAGCCTTGCCTCCCATTTGACCCTCGGCTTCTTCGGGTGGGCGTTCGGACTCTGGATCACCTATGTTGTCGTGTTGCGCGTCCTGTTCGTGCAAAGGGCTACGCCGGCCGCCCTGGTGTTCTATGCGGGGTTCATGCTCGCCCTGACCTTTTCGCGTTTCAGTGTCATGGTGGCTGCGGTGCTGGTTGTCAATGGGCTGCTGCTCGCACTATCGCTGGGCCGCCGGCGGGTCACGCTGACCCTGCTTGCCGTAAACACGGGGGGCTATTTCATCGGCATGAACACTGAGAACTTCCCCCAACCCGCCGCCATTGCCGGCGTCGTCCTGTCGCTCGCCTTCGGCTTGCTCTACTGGCATGCCGTGACGCAGGGGGGGCGCGCGACCGCGTGCGCCGCCCCATTCCGCCAGCTGCCGCCAGCGGCAGTATGGACGACGTCGCGAGCGTCCCCGTGCGCGCCACGCGCTACACGCTTGCCGATATCGTCGGCATGGACGAAACCAAGAGCAAGCTCCTGAAGGCGGGGCAGGACGCGATTCGTCCGGTCCGCGGGGAGCCGCCGCGTAACGGCATCCTGCTTTTCGGGGAGCCCGGCAACGGCAAGACCTTCTTCGCCGAGGCGCTGGCGGGCGAGCTGGGGCTGCCGTTTCTGAAACTCACCAACTCCGACGTCGCGTCGCGCTGGATCAACCAGACCACCGAAGGGGTCAAGAAGGCGTTCGATGATGCCCGCCGCGCGGCACCCTGCATGCTCTTCATCGACGAAGTCGACTCGTTTCTGGAGAACCGCGAAACCTCTGGCGGGAGCGACAGCGAAGTCAGCCGTACCGCGAATTCGCTGCTGACGCTGATCAACGACCTGCGGGGCACGGGCGTGCTGCTGGTCGCCGCCACCAACTTCCTTGACCGGCTCGACCAGGCGGGCATCCGGGAGGGGCGCTTCGACTTCAAGATCGAGATCCCGCCGCCCGACGAGGAAGCCCGGCGCGCTTTGCTGCAGAAGGCGCTGGGCAACACCAGCGAGCCGGTTGCGGAGGCCTCGCGCTGGGGGAGGATTCTTGCCCCCGCCGGTCAACCCGAGAGATCGCAGGCAGCCCCCACCGTTGCTGACGTCTCGGGCGCCGAGCGCGCGGCAAAGCGCTGGGAAGGTTTTTCGGTGGCGCGCATTACCGCGATCGGCAAGGAAGCCGTGGATGCCGCGCGGCGCGAAGGCCGTGAGCGGATCGATTTCGACGACCTCATGCGCGCCTTGCGAGCGCTCCAGGGCACGCTGGGCGACCGCATCCCCGAAGACACGCCCGACCTCTCCGGGGTTTACCTCACGGAGGGGCCGCGCAGGAAGATGTCGAGCGTCGCGTTGCGCATGAAGGAAATCGAGCTTGTCGAGGAACGTGGCGGCAGCCTGCCCTCCGGGGTGCTGTTCTACGGGCCGCCCGGCACCGGCAAGACCTTCGCTGCGCGCGCGCTGGCAAAGGAAACTGGCTGGGCCTTCATTACGACCAACGGCCAGGAACTGCTGGCCGACCGCGATGCCGTGAAAAAACTCATCAAGCGCGCCCGTGAGATCCGCCCGGTGATCGTCTTCATTGATGAGGCCGACGACGTGCTGGCAGACCGCTCGACGAATGCGTGGAACAAGACCGTGACCAACGATCTGCTGACCGCCATCGACGGCGCCAAGGGCCGTGTGCCGGACATCGTGTGGATTGCCGCCACGAACCTGCCGGATGCGCTCGACACCGCGGTGGTGCGCGGCGGCCGTTTCACCGAGAAGATCCTGTTCGACCTGCCGGACGAGGCCACACTGACGACCTACATCGCCCGCTGGCGCGAAAAGAGCCGGTCGGCTTTCGACGAGGCCCTCACCCCGGCCGCCCTGGCGAACGCGATCGGACAGGTCTCGATCGCGAACGTGCAGGCGATCCTGCAGACCGCGGTGAACCACATGATCGGCTATGGCGACGCCGTCGTGCGGATGGACCATGTCATCGCCGCGCGTGACGAGGTGTTGGTAGGACGTTGAACAGGGCGGCAACATTCGCTGAAGCGGAGACAGAGGGGAAATGGACGGGGTTCTTGAAAATCTGGTTGCGCTTGGCCTCGTCATCGCAGTGGTTTTCGTGTTTGCCAGCATGGGATCGGGTGAGGCGCACGGCGAAGAAGAAGGATCCGACGGCGATGAGGATCCGTCTGATGACGATCCGTTCACGTCGCTCGATATCCGGCATGCCTCGACGAGCATTTTTTACAATGACGATGACGATGACGATGACGTCTGATCTGGATCAGTTGTGTCGGGTCCCCGTGGTGATGCTCAACGAACATCCAGGCGGTCTTTTGAGCAAAGCCTCGTAACGTCACGTCTTTGTGCCTCACGGCCGAAACGAAAGACCAATGGATCAGCAAACAGCTTGCCCGCGACGGAGCTTGTTCACGTGAGTCATCGCGAAGTGTCTCCGCGTTCCCATCCCCCGCCTGCGGGCTTGGCCGATCGCTCGGAGGCTTCACTCGGGGGTTGGAAAGAGGTGAGCATGCAGGGCGGGTTTCATGCTCAGGGCTGGCGACGCACCATGCCTGTCAGGGATAAATGAGATGTCGATGAAAAAGGAATTGATTGTTCTGGATATGGAGACGGTGGCATCGAGGCGATCGTTTCTGTTGTCCGTAGGCGCGGTTGCGGCCGCTGCATTCTTGCCGGGCTGCGCAGAGGTGCCTGCCCGGTCCGGCCAGGATTCCCGGCAGCCGCTCGATCCGCGCGTTGCCGTGAACTCGCGCAAGCGGGGAATGTCCGCCGCCGAACTTCATGATGCGCGACAGGCGCAGCGTGTGTTCGCCGCGCTGGATCGAACAGGGATGCTTCCGGCCGGTGAACACCTGGCCATTCTTCAGGAGAGTTTCAGACAAAAGCTCGCGTTGCTGCCTGCGGCGCTGAACGACATCCAGATGGCGGCATTGGGGGGTGATCTGGCCGGGATCCTGCGCACCAGCCTCGCGCGGGTGCGCCGCCTTGAAGCTGGCCCGGTACGCGTCGAGAAACCGGTCGGGGGTGTGCTCGATATTCCCGCGATGGCCGCGGTCAAGGTTTCGCTGCGGGGCTTCTGCATCGACGAAGGCCTTCCGGCACCGGGGCGGGGAGCGCTTCTTCGCTTCAGGCCTGCCACGGACTTCGAAAATGTGAGGCTGGAGCACCTCGAGGGGGCGGTTCTTCGCTACGCACAGGTCAATCCCGACAAGGCTCGTCATCACGAGGTTCAGCACATCCTGTGGGGTTTGCGCGGCCTCGGCTCGAAGTCCATGTTTACGGCAACATTGGCCAAGCGCCGTGACCTGCTGGGCATCATGGAGCAGGCAGCACCGGGTTCCGTATCACGCTTTCTTGATGAATTCAGGAAAGCAGAAAGGGAACGCGCGGCACGCGAACAACTCCACAGGATCTTGCCGTCCCTGGCGCGGATCGAGCAACTGCTTGCCGGTGAATTGCTGAATCCCGCAGCCAGTGGCGCGGCGATCGAGCGCTATCTGGCCTCGATGAAGCCCGCAGATAACGAGAAGGTGCCTCCGGAGGCCGCATACTCCATTCTTGGGCACGGTATCTATGCGAGGACGAACGGTACTGCGGCGTTGATGATGAATGCCGAGATCATCAACGTATCCGGCAGTACGTTCCCATTTGATCCGACCCGGTGGGTTGCGGAATCGCAGCGTGCTCAGCAGCGGGTTGCCTTCAGTGGAATTGCACGGGTCGATCCGTTGCAGGCCGGGCCACCATCTGGTGATTTTGATCTTCCCGACTTTCTGGCCGGTGTGGCCCGGGATCTCGGATTCAAGGCCCTCGGCGAGTTTGAACCCGGCCAGGCGGCCAGGCGCGCTTATGAGCTCGGTCGCGCCGATCGGCGCACGACGAGGAAACTCGCTGCATTTTTGTCACAAGCGTCACTCGGTGTGATTCCGGTGCTGGGTAACATCGTTTCCGTGTATGAATTTCTTAACGGCAGGGACTTCTTTACCGATGAAGCGTTGAGCCCTGCTGAAAGAGTTCTGGCTGCAGCGGGATCCATTCCTGGATATGGTGCGATGCTCAAGGCAACCGGCAGTTTTCCTCAGTTTGCGGACTTCTTCGGCAAGGCGCTGCGCAGCAAGGCAATTTCCGTACCGCTCTCGGCTGTGGATAAGACCGAGTGGATTCGCGATCTCGCGGCGATTGCCATTGACGATTCCAAACATGAGGAAAAACTGTGGGATGCCTCCGTGCGAACGGCAGCGGTATTGGTCACGATGAACGTATAGTGTCGACCGCAAGCAGGGTCGGTTTTGTGTAGATAGGAATATTGAAATGCCAAAATCGACGCGATTGCCTGCCATTCTTGCGGCAGGTACTTTTACGCTGGGCCTTGCCGGCTGCCAGCAGGACACGGACTTCCCGGTCCGGGTCGAACCAGCGGCGATGCCAGAACCGGCCGTCCAAGCGCCGACAGTGTCCCCCGAGAGCGTCCCTGAAGCCGCAATGGAGAAGAGCACCGGGCGGCGCGAGTTCGATGAATGGAGGGCCGCGATCCTTGCGGATACGAGGACGCGCGAGGCGGTCGAGGTGGAGTGCGAAAAGGCTGCAAAATTAGCGGAAGAAAAGACCTTGGTGCCGGATCCCACGGGGATAACGGACGAAGAGCTCGATGCCCTCGACCCGATGCAATGCCGCGTCCTGCGTGACATCCGGCTGGCCGAGCGTAGCGCCCGCCACCCCGGCGCGTTCCCCGCCCGTTGAGTCTATGCGCGAGCGCGCGGCGGTCGACTGAAAATTTCTGGGTGTGGCGGATACCCATCTCAGGCGGCGCCATGGCGACATGGCATAATCCAGCGGCCTGACAAATGAGCAATCGGAAAACGAAGAATTGGATGTAGAATCAATTTTCGCGAAAACAGTCGAAAATCAAACCGCGATCTGTTTTTGGGACGAGTCATTTGCCGCAATTCCAGCGGTTGCAGCGTTGTGATTTGCCGGCATTTGGCTGTTTTCAACGGTTTGTAATGCCAGTCTAAGGAACATCAATGCCTACATATCAAGAACTGAAGTCGAAAGCCGGAGAACTTTTGAAGCAGGCCGAGAAGGTCCGGAAAAAGGAAATACGCGCGGTCATTTCCGAAATCCGCGCCATGATGTCGGCGTACGACATTGCCGTGGACGACCTGCAGCCGCAGTCACGACGCAAGCGTGTTCCCAAGGCGGCGGCCAAGGCTGGGGTGGGGAAGGGCAGGAAACCCAAGGCGGCTGCGAGGCGGTCGGTGGGCAAGCCGAAATACCGCAATCCTGAGAACGGTGCGACCTGGACCGGTCGGGGAAAACCGCCGAATTGGATCAAGGACGCAAAGAACCGTGACGCCTTCCTGATCAACCAGGCTTGAGCTACGAACGTTTCGGTTCATCCGATTCCGAAACCGGCGCGCATTTTCGGTGATTGCCGAAATTGCGCGCCGATTTCTTTTTCCGTATCGCTGCGAACGCCTTGCGTCGATTGCAGCGATCGTCGCGGGGCGCAGGCGCGGTTTGTGGATGGGGCGGGCGGTGTTACACTTGGCGCCGCGCCGGAGTCGGTGGCGTCACGACAACTCTTTGATTTTATTTAACTTGGCGATCGAAGCTTGCGTGCTCGCGTACGCGGCCCGGATCCAGCCTGTCTTCATTGCAACATGCCCAAACGCCCCTATCATGGCAGATTGTCCGTGGTTGTTCCCGTCAAGAACGAGCAGGACAACGTCGAACCGCTGGTGCGGGAAATCGCGGCAGCCTTGAACGGACGGGCGGAATTCGAGATCGTGTATGTCAACGATGGCAGCACGGATGCGACGCAGCTCCGGCTCGATGCACTGAAAGCGGAATTTCCGATGCTGCGGGTGATCCGCCACCGTGCTTCGTGTGGCCAGAGCCGGGCCGTGACGACCGGCGTGCGCGCGGCGCGCCACGAGTGGATCGCGACGCTTGATGGCGACGGGCAGAATGATCCGGCGGACATTCCCGCGTTGCTCGACAGGCTGTCGGATCCTGCGCAACCCGCCAATCTTGAATTGCTCGCCGGCTGGCGCGCGAAACGCAACGATACATTGATCCGACGGCTGTCCTCGAAGATCGCCAACGGGGTGCGTTCGCGCATGCTGCGCGACAAGACGCCGGATACGGGGTGCGGCCTGAAGGTCTTCGCGCGCGAGACGTTTCTCGAGCTTCCCAATTTCGATCACATGCACCGTTTCTTGCCGGCACTGGTGCTGCGCAATGGCGGCGCGGTGGTATCGGTGCCGGTGCGCCACCGTTCTCGTGAGCGCGGCACATCCAAGTACGGGGTTCACAACCGGCTGTGGGTCGGCATTGTCGATCTCTTTGGCGTCGCCTGGCTTCAGCGGCGCGTGCGCCTGCCGGTGATCGAGCCCGATTCCGACATTTAGCGTGAGACATCGCGACGCGATTCCGTGCAACCCTCTCCCGCTTGCGGGAGAGGGTTGGGGAGAAGGAAACCGGCAGGGCCGGTTTCATGGTCGGGGGGCGCAACAGGCCATGGCCGATATGCGGGCGCCTGGATGAACGCGCGCCTGATTCTGAAGGGCCTGGCACTGATGCTGAGCCTGGCGCTCCTGGGCTATCTGTTCAAGACCAGCGATCTCGGCAACAGTGTCAACGAGGCCTGGATCGATGCGCGGGTGCGCGGGCGCGGGGTCGATGGCGCGCTGCTGTTCCTGATGATGGGCGGCATCTTCACCGCGATCGGATTGCCCCGCCAGGTCATCGCCTTCCTCGGCGGCTACGCCTTCAGTGTCGGCCTGGGCACGTTGCTGGGGGCGCTCGCAGCGCTCGTGGGGTGTATGCTGACCTTCAGCTATGCGCGCTTCTTCGGCAAGGGGTTTCTGCGCGCGCGCCTCGGTGCCCGCGCGCAGCGCCTGGACCGCTTCATTCATGACCACCCCTTTTCGATGACGGTCCTGATTCGCCTGCTTCCCGCTGGCAGCAACCTGTTGACCAATCTGGCGGCAGGCATTTCCAGCATCCGTCCGGCCCTGTTTTTCAGCGGTACGCTGGTCGGTTACCTGCCGCAGACCTTGGTATTCGCGCTGGTCGGCAGCGGCGTGCACATCGCACCCACGGTCAAGATCAGCGTGGCGATCGCGCTGTTCCTCGTGTCCGGGGCGCTGGGCGCTTATCTCTATCGGCGCTGTCGCCACGGCGAGAGTCTCGACGACCGCGTCGATGCTGCGCTCGGTGAAACCGGAACTCCACATGATGCACGCTGACCGCAGCGGACGCGCGCCCTTGCTGCTCGCCCTGGCGCTGCTGGCGCTGCTGACGGCGGTGGCGATGCTGACGCGTCCGCTGACCCCGATCGATGAAACACGTTATGTCAGTGTGGCGTGGGAAATGTGGCTGCGCGGTGATTTCCTGGTGCCGTACAAGAACGGCGAAACCTACAGTCACAAGCCGCCGTTCCTGTTCTGGACCCTGCACGCGGGCTGGGCGCTGTTTGGCGTCAACGAATGGTGGCCACGCCTGGTAATGCCACTTTTTTCAGCATTCGCCCTATTGTCTACCGCCCGTCTGGCAGGGCGCCTGTGGCCGCAGCATGCGGGCCTGGGGGGGCACGCGGCGCTGGTGCTGTCGGGCACGCTGCTCTGGATCGTTTTTTCCACTTCGCTGATGTTCGACGCGATGCTGGCATTGTGGGTGCTGCTCGGCATGCACGGGGTGCTGGATGCGGCCGAGGGCCGGCGGCGCGGATTTGTGCTGCTGGGGCTGGCGATTGGCCTGGGTGTCCTGACCAAGGGGCCGGTGATCCTGCTCAACCTGTTGCCGATCACGCTCTTGGCGCCGTGGTGGAATCCGGGCCTCGCCTGGGGCCGCTGGTTGGGCGGTGTAATGCTGTCCATACTCCTGGGGGCGGCGATTGCTCTGGCGTGGGCGATCCCCGCCGGCGAGGCGGGCGGGGAGGCGTACCGCAACGCGATCTTCTGGGGCCAGACGGCCGATCGCATGGTCGAATCATTCGCCCACCGGCGCCCGTTCTGGTGGTACCTGCCGCTGCTGCCGGTGCTCCTGTTCCCGTGGTTCGTGTGGCCGGGCCTGTGGCGGGCGCTCGCGCGGGAGCGGCGAGCCGGATTCGATCGCGGCCTGCGTTTCTGCCTCGCCTGGATGCTGCCGGTGCTGATCGCCTTCTCGTTCATTAGCGGCAAGCAACCGCATTACCTGCTGCCTCTATTCCCTGCGTTTGCGCTCATGAGTGCCCGTGTACTCTCGGTGGGCCGGGCCACCCGTGTCACAATGCCGGCGTTGCTGGCCCTGGCGCTGGCGGCAGGTCTGCTTCTGGTCGCGAGCGGGCGGATCGCGAGCTTGCGGGACGAGATGGTGGCGTTACCGCCATTCTGGCCCGGCGCGGGGCTGGCACTGACCGCGCTTGTCGCCGGTTGGGCGGGATGGCGTGGCGTGCGGCCTCTTGCCACGCTTGCCGTCCTCGGTGCGGCGACCCTCGCGACGGTCCAACTGGCCGCGCGGCCGGCGCTCGCGCCGCAGTATGACATCCGGCCACTGGCGCTGGCGATCCGTGCAGTGCAGGATGAAGGAAGGCCGGTGGCGAATATCGCCACCTATCATGCCCAATACCAGTTTCTGGGCCGACTGGAACGTCCCTTGGTCGAGCTACGTGGCGACGAGGCAGCGCGCTGGCTGGCCGACCACCCGCACGGCTATGCGGTGGTGTATCTGAAGGACCGGCAGCGCTTCGATACGCTGCCTGCGCGCCACAAGCAGGCGTACCGCGGAGGCTGGGCAGCGCTGATCGACGCGCGCACCGCGGCCGGTTCACCCGGCTACGGCGTGGAGTGAGGCATCAGGCCTCGGCGTCGCGGGGTGGCAAGACCACTTCGCGCGACGGCGAGATGGTGGAGATCGCGTGCTTGAAAATCATCTGCGCGGCTTGATCCTGGCCCTTCAGCAGCACGACGAACTGGTCGAACGATTCGATTCGCCCCATCAGCTTGATGCCGTTGACGAGGAAGACGGCGACCGGAATGCGTTCCTTGCGCAGCGTGTTGAGGAATACATCTTGCAGGTGGTTATGTTCTTTGGCCATTTTGGTTCCCTGTCGGTTTTCAAGCGGGACGACGTCCCGCTTCCATTATTAGCGGATTATTCGATTTTTGCACCGGCACGTGCGGCAGTAATGGCATCGCGCATCCGCTGTTGCTGAAGTTGGCGCGTGATCTCGCCGCGCACCGCATCCAGCGGCGGCAGGGTCTGCTCGCGCACGTCGTCGAGGCGAATGATGTGCCAGCCGAACTGCGTCTTGACCGGCGTCGTGGTCATCTCGCCTTTTTTCAGACCCGCCATGGCGTCAGAAAATTCCTTCACGAAGGCACCGCGTTCAGACCAGCCGAGCTCGCCGCCGTTCTTGGCCGAGCCGGGATCCTGGGACAGTTTCTTCGCGACATCCTCGAACTTGGCCTTCTTGCGAAGGTCGGCAATGATCTTCTTGGCTTCCGCCTCGGTCTTGACGAGGATGTGGCGGGCGCGATATTCGGTTTCCGTCGGCTGCGCCTTGGCGCGCTCGTAGGCGTCCTCAAGCTCCTTGTCGGTGATCGGATGCGTTTTGACGTAATCCTCGAGGTAGGCCTTGGCCAGCTGATCCTTGCGCCGGATGTCGAGTGTGGCGGCCAGCCGCGGATCACGATCGAGCCCCTTGTCGAGAGCGGCGCGGGACAGCAGTTCCAGGTTGATCAGCGATTCCCGCACGCGAGTGCCGAGTTGCGGGCTGTCAGGCTGGCCTTGCGACATTTCACGTTTCACAAGTTCGCCGTAGAGTGCCGGGATCTCACGGCCGTTGACCACCGCCAGTGGCTTGTTCGCCTCGACAGCCGGCGTGGCCGGAACGGTTTCGGTGGCAGGGGTTTGCGCCTGTGCCAACGGGGTGAGCGCCAGCAGGATCAGGGTCGCGAGGGGAGTGACACGCATGGGTTTTCCTTTTCAGAGTTCTTCGGGGGTGAGGGCGGTAATCGACAGCGCATGGATTTCGCGCTGCATCAGTTCGCCGAGCGCGGCATAGACCAGCCGGTGGCGGGCGAGGGTCGAGAGGTTACAGAAACGTGGCGACACGATGGTGAGGCGAAAATGCCCGCCGCCGCCAGCCGCGCCGGCATGGCCGCGGTGTTGTGCGCTTTCGTCTTCCAGTTCGAGGTTTTCGGGTTCAAGTGCGGCGAGGCGCTGGCGAATGAGGTCGGCCGTGCTCATGCGGGCAGCACCTTGCGGAAGGGTTTGACGGATACGCTGGCGTAGACGCTGGCGCTCACATAGGGATCAGCATCGGCCCAGGCCTGGGCGCTGTCGAGCGAGTCGAATTCGGCGACGATGAGGCTGCCGGAGAATCCTGCCGGACCGGGATCACTGGCGTCGATGGCGGGAAAGGGGCCCGCCAGCATGAGGCGGCCCGCCCGCTGCAGTGCCTGCAGGCGATCGAGGTGCGCGGGGCGGGCGGCGAGACGGCGTTCGAGGCTGTCGGGTACATCCTGGCCGATGACGGCATACAACATTATTTGTTTTCTTCCTTGTCCAGATATCTTGTCAGCATCATGCTCTGGCCGATCACGAACAGCAGCATCAGTCCGAGGCTGCCGAACATCTTGAAATTCACCCAGGCATCAGTCGAGAAATTGAAGGCGACCAGCAGGTTTGCAACCCCCATGAAGGCAAAAAAACCGCCCCAACTGGCATTCAGTCGACTCCAGGCGGGTTCCGGAAGTTCCATTTGCGTACTCATGAGGCTCCTGATCACGTTGCGCCCAAAGAGCGTGGCGCCGAAGATGATCGTTGCGAAGATCCAGTACAGCACGGTGGGCTTCCACTTGATGAAACTTTCGTCGTGGAGCCACAGCGTCGCGCCGCCAAAAAGGACGATGATGCCCAGGCTCACCCACATCATGGTTTCCACGCTGTGGCCGCGCAGTTTGACCCAGGCGATCTGCCCGAAGCTGGCGACGATGGCGACTACGGTGGCGAGGTAGATGCCGGGTTTTTCACCGGTACCGACCGGCTGTGGCAACCCGATTCCTGCCATGAACGCGCGCGTGGCCTCGGCGTTGGCGTCGCCGATCTTGTACGCGATGAAGAAGACGATGACCGGAAACAGGTCGAACAACAGTTTTTTCATGATTGGTATCGCTCGGCGTGTCCGTCAGGCCGATGCAATTCGGGGAACGACGTATTTTGCTATGATTCGCCCTCCTGACCAAGCGCTTGGCGCTGTGGTCGCCGATTTGGTTCACGATGCTCAATATCGACCTGCATTGCCACTCCGATGCGTCAGACGGCATGCTGCCCCCCGCCGAGCTGGTGACCCGCGCCGCAGCGTGCGGGGTGGATGTGCTCGCGCTGACCGACCATGACGAGGTGGCGGGCCTGCCTGCGGCGCGTGCGGCCGCCGAAGCCGTGGGGCTTACCCTCATCGCCGGCGTCGAGATCTCGGTGAGCTGGGGCGGGCAGACGATCCATGTCGTGGGCCTCCGCATCGACCCGCTGCATGCGGAGCTGGCCGCCGGACTCGAAGCGATCCGGCTTGGCCGCATGGAACGGGCACGTCGCATCGGCGACGACCTGGCCCGTGCCGGCATCCCGGGGGCATTCGCCGGCGCGTATGCCTGCGCGGCCAACAAGCAGATGGTCGGACGTACCCATTTCGCGCGCTGGCTGGTCGCTCAGGGACACGCCACCGATTTGCGCAGTGCGTTCCGGCGGTTTCTCACCCGAGGCAATCCGGGATACGTCCCGCACGAGTGGACGACGCTGGAAAATGCCGTCGGCTGGATCCGGGCGAGTGGCGGCATCGCGGTGATCGCGCATCCAGGGCGCTATGCCTTCGATACGAGGACAACGCACCTGCTGCTCGACGCCTTCCGCACACTGGGAGGCGAGGGTATCGAAGTGGTCACCGGCAGCCACCATCCCTCCGAATACGGCAAGTGGGCTGATTTGGCACGCGCCTTCGGGCTGAAGGCCTCGCGCGGCACCGACTTCCATGCGCCGGGCGAAGGCGTCGAGCCCGGTCGGGTGCCCGCATTACCGCACTACTGCCGCCCGGTCTGGCAGGGCTGGCCGGAAATCGATGCCCACCTGTCCTTATCCCTGGCCTGATACCCCATGGCGCAATTCTTCAATATTCACGCCGACAACCCGCAAGCGCGGCTGATCCAGCAGGCGGTCGACATTCTCAAGCGTGGCGGCGTGATCGTCTACCCGACGGATTCCTGCTACGCGCTCGGCTGTCACATCGGCGACAAGGAAGCGGCGATGCGCCTGTTGTCGGTGCGCGGCCTCGACACCGGGCACGACCTCACCCTGGTATGCCGCGATCTCTCCGAACTGGGTCGCTACGCGCAGGTCGACAATGGCCAGTTTCGCCTGCTGAAGGCGCACACGCCCGGCCCCTACACCTTCATCCTGCGCGGCACGCGCGAGGTGCCCAAGCGCTTGTTGCACAAGAAGCGCGACACCATTGGTCTTCGGGTGCCCGGGCATCCCATCGTGCAGGCACTGCTGGCCGAACTCGGCGAGCCGATCCTGTCCTCCACGCTGTTGCTCGACGGCGAGGACGTGCCGCTGACCGAGCCGTGGGAAATCCGTGAGCGCCTCGAACACCAGGTGGACCTGGTCATCGACGGCGGCGCGTGCGGCCTGACGCCGTCCACGGTGGTCGATCTGACCGCCGATATGCCTGTCGTGCTGCGCTACGGCAAGGGCGATGCCTCGGACTTCGAAGCATGACCCGCCCACGGAACCCGCGTGCCCAGGCATGATCGAACTGACCCTCATCCAGAAGATTGCCGTGTTCGCCCTGCCGGTGATTTTTGCCATCACCCTGCACGAAGCGGCGCATGGTTACGTCGCGCGCCATTTTGGCGACATGACCGCGGCGGCGGCGGGGCGTATCACCGCCAATCCACTCAAGCACATCGACCCCGTCGGCACGATCCTGGTGCCGCTCGCGATTCTGCTCACCAGCAAGCTGCTCGGCGGCGGCGCGATCCTGTTCGGCTGGGCCAAGCCGGTGCCGGTCAATTTTGGCCGCCTGCGCCGGCCGAAGCAGGACATGCTGTGGGTGGCGCTCGCCGGTCCGGGCATGAATTTCGCCATGGCGGTGTTCTGGGCGCTGATGATCCATCTCGGCCAGGCGCTCGGTAGCGGTTTCGCCAGCGCGCCGCTGATGCTCATGGGTGCGGCGGGGGTGCTCATCAACGTCATCCTCATGGCGCTCAACCTCATCCCGCTGCCGCCGCTCGATGGCGGCCGCGTCGCGGTCAGCCTGTTGCCCATGAAACAGGCCATCCAATATGCGAGACTCGAGCCTTACGGTCTGTTCATCCTGCTTGGTCTGCTGTTCACCGGTTTGCTCAGCCTGGTCCTGTGGCCACTGATCAGCCTGTTCATCGGCATGGTCTCGCTCGTTACCTTCAGCGATCCGGCGCGGCTGCTTGCGCTGATCCAGATCGTTACCGCCTGACCATTCGTTGCTTACCGTTCACTGCTAATCACTCACCCGCCATGTACACCGATCGCGTTCTTTCCGGCATGCGCCCCACCGGGCGCCTTCATCTCGGCCACTACCACGGGGTGCTGAAAAACTGGCTGCGCCTGCAGAACGAGTATCAGTGCCTGTTCTTCGTCGCCGACTGGCATGCACTGACGACGCACTACGACACTCCGGAGGGAATCGAGGGCAACGTACGCGACATGGTGATCGACTGGCTCGCCGCTGGCGTCGACCCGGCGCAGGCAACGCTGTTCGTGCAGTCGCGGGTGATCGAGCATGCCGAACTGCATCTCCTGCTGTCGATGATGACTCCGCTCGGCTGGCTCGAGCGTGTGCCCACCTACAAGGACCAGCAGGAGAAGCTGTCGGAGAAGGACCTTTCGACGTATGGCTTTCTCGGTTATCCGCTGCTGCAATCCGCGGATATCCTCATCTACCGTGCCAACCTCGTGCCGGTGGGCGAGGACCAGGTGCCGCACATCGAATTCACCCGCGAGATCTGCCGCCGCTTCAACCACCTATACGGCCGCGAGCCGGGTTTCGAGGACAAGGCGCGTGCCGCAGTGAAGAAGCTGGGTTCGAAGAAGGCGCGCGTGTACGAGGAATGCCGCACCGCCTACCAGGAAAAAGGCGACGAGGAAGCGCTGGAATCCGCTCGCGCGCTGCTCAACGACGCGCAGAACCTGTCGATGAACGATCGTGAGCGCCTGTTCGGCTACCTGGAAGGCTCGGGCAAGATGATTCTCGCCGAGCCCGAGGCGCTGCTCACCGAGGCCTCGAAAATGCCCGGCCTTGACGGTCAGAAGATGTCGAAATCCTACAACAACACCATTGCATTGCGGGAAGACCCTGACACGGTGGCGAAGAAGATCCGCACCATGCCCACCGACCCAGCGCGTGTGCGCCGCACTGACGCGGGCAACCCGGCCAACTGCCCGGTGTGGCAGTTCCACCAGGTGTACTCCGACGATGGCGTGCGTCAGTGGGTGACGGCGGGCTGCACCAGCGCGGGCATCGGCTGCATCGAGTGCAAGCAGCCGGTGATCGACGCCGTGCTCAGGGAGCTGGCGCCCATCCGCGAGCGCGCGCAGTTCTATGAAGACAACCCCGACCAGGTGCGCAACATCCTCGCCGACGGCTGCGAGAAGGCTCAGGAACTCGCGCGCGACACCATGCGCGACGTTCGCGAGGCGATGGGACTGACGTTCGGCTGAAAGCGGGACATCCCGTGTCGCGGGCGTTGATCGTTTACTACTCGCGTACGGGACATACCGCCAGACTGGCGGAAACACTGGCTGCAGAACTGCGGCGCTGCGGCCATGAAGTCGTCATCGAGGCGATCAGGGTCAAGCGCAACTGGAACAAGTGGTTGCTGCCGCTCCCGTTGCTGCCGTTGTTGCCGTTTCTTCCGCTCTATCTGATCAGTGCGCGCTTCCGCTGCGTGTGGCACCGTTTCTACTTTCAGCCGGAACAGGCGATCCGGCCACTCGCGTTTGCCGACGTTTCCGCGTTCGACCTGGTGCTGCTGGGTACGCCGAAATGGCTCTACCTGTCGTTCCCGGTGGCGCGCTGGCTGAAGGAGGTACGCGGCTTGCAGGGGCGGCGGGTGGCGCCCTTTGCGACCTTCTGCGGCCCGCCGCTCGAGGTGTTCGAACTGGAGATGCTGTTCGACCCGCTGGAGTCGCGCCTACGCGCGCGCGGCGCCGCGATGGTCGATCGCCTGGCGGTGTCGAGCGACTATCACCCGTATTTCTTCTTTGGCGAAATGGAGTGGTTGTTCCGCTTTGTCAGTCGCAGCGTGTTCAAACGTCCGCTTGCAGAGTTCACGCTGGACGGTACCGTGGGACAGGCCGAAGCACGGCGTTTTTGTGATGCGGTGTGCCGCGCGCTGCAGGGCTCAGGCCCTGTCGCCTGATGCAATCACCAGCGCGCCCCAAGGGAGCCAGGACGGTATGCGGGCTTCCAGCCAGCGTGCCGCGTCTCCGCCGGTGGGCACATAGATGGCCGAGCGCAGCGTCAGGTTGCGCACGGGAAGTCCCGTGAACAGTCGCCGTAGCTCACCTGCCGTGTGCCAGCGGGCGCCGCGGTAGGCGCCTTGGCCACCGCAACGGCCCTTCTGCCGATAGAGCAGGCTGGTCCGGTTGAGCCAGCCGATGGCAAAGCGGCAACGGGTGACGCGCACGATTTCGGCGACGGCGCGCGCCTCGTCGGCGACGAAGCATAGCGCGGCGATCGAGACGGCGTGATCGAAGCTGGCGTCGGCAAAGGGCAGCGCGGCGGCGTCGCCCGCGATCCAGGCGAGCGACGCATCGCGGTGCGTGCGTGCGTAATCAAGCCACTTGGGATTGGTGTCGAGGCCGGTGACGGCGAGTCCGGTGGCGGCGAAGCGCCGCGTGAACCAGCCGGTGCCGCTGCCGACGTCGAGCAGGGTGGCGCCTGCCCGTGCGTCGAGCAGGCGCGCCGCAAGCGCGAACTCGGTCTCGCCGATCCAGCGGCCACGCGGCGTGTCGTACCAGGCGTCGTAAAGGGCGGGATCCATGACGGTATCGTAAGCCAGGTGCCCTGATCTTCGTACCGTTGCGCTGGCATCGAACATGCTAGACTGCGCCAGAACCCGAGATGTCGGGTTGAATCTAAATTCCTCACCACAGAGGCACGGAGACGCAGAAAATCCAGAAAAGCAGGGATTTGGCGTGTTTACCCCCATTCACCCATCGGGTGAATAACGGAAGGAACGCAGGCATTTGTTCTTGCTCTGTATTGTCTGTGCCTCTGTGGTTTAACTGCTTTTTACAGGTTGAATGGCCGAGGAGACCGATCTTTCCCGCAATGAGCCCGCGAGTCCGCGGCGGTTGCAGGCGGCGCGCAGTGCGGGCGATGTGCCGCGCTCGGCCGAATTCGCGCGCTGGGTGGTGTTGCTCGCCGGGTTGGGGACGCTGGGCTGGCTCGGGGCGCGCGTGTTGGGCGGACTCGAAACGCTGACCGCATCGGCCCTGCGCCAAGCCGCGATGCCGGGAACGTTCGATGTGCCGCAGGCGGCGTTCGATGTGGTTTTGTTGCTACTGCCGCTATTCGCCGCCATCTTTATTGCCGCGCTGGTCGCGCCGCTCGTGCTGTCGGGCTGGACCTTCGCACCGCAGGTCACGCGCGCCGACCTTGCGCGCGTGTCGCCCTTCAAGCCTTTTTCCCGCCTGCTGTCGCAGGATGCATGGTTCGACGTCTTTCTTGGACTACTCAAGCTGCTGTTGGTGGTCGGCGCCATGGGCTGGACACTGGAGCAGGGATGGGCGAGTCTGTCGGCGGCCGATGCGCACACGGCGCTCTACGATATGGCGGGCTGGGTCGCGGGCGGCGTAATGGCGCTGGCGCTGGCGCTCACGCTGGCGGCGGCGCTCGACGCCGGCTGGCGCTGGTGGCGTTACCTGCGGCGTCACGCGATGACTTGGCAGGAAGCATTGGCCGAAGCGCGCGAGGCCGAACTGCCGCCCGAGGTGCAGGCGCAGGTGCGCGCACGTCAGGAGCAGGCGGCGCAAGCGAGTGCCGCGACGGCTGCTGTTTGGGCAGAGGCTGGGCCCAAGACGAGCCCTCTCCCCAACCCTGGTGAAACAACTAAGCAATCGACTAAGCCCGCAAGCGGGCAAGTCGCTGCTTATCTCCCGCAGACGGGAGAGGGGGCAAACGCTGGGCCCAAGACGATTAACGAGGTGAAGCAGTGAGTGCGCAGGGGGTGATGGTGATGGGCATGCCGGTCCAGCGCCTGGCGGTGCCAATGCTGGTGCTGCTCATCCTGGCGATGATGGTGCTGCCGCTGCCCACCTTCATGCTCGACGTGCTGTTCACGCTAAACATCGCGCTGGCAATGATCGTTCTGCTGGTGAGCCTGAATGCGCGGCGGCCGCTCGATTTCTCGGTATTCCCGACGGTGCTGCTGCTGACCACGCTGCTGCGCCTGTCACTCAACGTTGCATCCACCCGCATCATTCTCATGCAAGGCCACACAGGCCCGGACGCTGCGGGAAAGGTGATCGAGTCGTTCGGAAATTTCCTCGTCGGAGGCAACTACACCGTCGGCTTCGTGGTGTTTCTCATCCTCGTCATCATCAATTTTGTCGTCATCACCAAGGGCGCGGGACGCATTGCCGAGGTGGCGGCGCGCTTCACGCTGGATTCGATGCCGGGCAAGCAACTGGCGGTGGACGCCGATCTCAACGCTGGCTTCATCAGCGAGGCGGAAGCGCGCACACGGCGTGCCGAAATCAGTCGCGAATCCGATTTTTATGGCGCGATGGACGGTGCCTCCAAATTTGTGCGCGGTGACGCAATTGCCGGCATGATCATCCTGCTGGTCAACCTCATCGGGGGCATTCTGGTCGGTCTGTTCCAGCATCAGCTTGGCCTCACGGAAGCGCTTGGGCGCTATGCGCTGCTGACGGTGGGCGACGGTCTGGTGACGCAGATTCCGGCGCTGGTGATTTCGACGGCGGCGGGTATCGTCGTCAGCCGCGCGTCGAGCGAACAGGATCTCAGCCGCGAATTTTCCACGCAGGTGTTCGGCCGGCCGCAGGCGCTGTTCGTTGCGGCGAGCGTACTCGGCGTGCTGGGCCTGATTCCCGGTACGCCTCATGTCGCCTTCCTGACCATCGCGGCGTTTCTCGGCGCGGTCGGCCTTTGGCTGACGCGGCGTCAGAAGCGCGGGGCGTTTGAGGTCGAGCCGCTGGAGGTGATGGAAGAAACGCCTGCCTCGCTCGACGTCACCTGGGACGACATTCCGCCCGTCGATGTCCTGGCGCTGGAGGTTGGCTACCGGCTCATTCCTCTGGTGGATCGCAACCAGGGCGGCGTGGCGCTGGCCCGGATCACCGAGGCACGCCGCCGTTTCGCGACCGACATGGGGCTGGTGGTGCCGCTCATTCGTGTCCGGGACAATCTTGAGCTCAAACCCAATGCCTATCGGATTACCTTGAAGGGGGTCGAGGTCGCGCATGGTGAACTGCCGGCAGGACAGGTGTTTGCAGCCGACATGGGTGATGTTCTCGGCCGTCTCGATGGTGTGCCTGGAGCCGACCCGCTCACCGGCCTGCCCGGTCTCTGGATCGAGGCGGAGCGGGTGGATGAAGCTGAGTTGCGTGGATTCGTCGTGATGCAGGGGGACGAACTGATCGCACGCGAGGTCGAGGCAGTGTTTCGCCAGCACGCGCCAGAGTTACTGGGCCGGACTGAAGTGCAGCAACTGCTGGATACGCTCGCACGCAGCCATCCTGGCCTGGTCGAGGATGTCACGCCGAAACACTTGCCTCTGACCAGCGTGCAGGCCGTGCTGCAGCAGTTGATTGCGGAAAATGTATCCATCCGGGACAGCCGTACCCTGTTCGAGACGCTCGCCGCCCGTGCGCCCAAAAGTCAGGCGATCGACGATCTGGTCGAGACCGTGCGGGCAGCACTGGGGCGCAGTATCGTCGACCGCCTGTTCGAGGGCAGTGATACCCTGCAAGTGATCGGGCTGGCAGCGGAGACCGAAACCCGCCTGCTCGACGAGATGGGTGATGAAGGCGAGGCACTTCTGACCCCAGGCACTCTGGATGCGTTGAACGAGGCCGCGGAACGCGCACTGGCCGAGCAGGAAGGCGGGGGGTTTCCACCGGTGCTGCTCACGTCGCCCAGTTTGCGCACGATCCTCTCGCGCCTGTTGCGACGCAACCTGCCGCGCTTGGCGGTAATTGCCTACGCCGAGGTGCCTGTCGATAAAATGGTGCAGGTGACAACCGAACTGAAAATCGGGGGGACGCAATGAGCGTGCGGGTGTTCATCGCGGTGAATGCGCGCGAAGGACTGGCGCAGGTTCGGCGCGAGTTGGGGGATGACGCGGTGGTGCTGTCGACCCGGCCGCATCCCCAGGGGGTGGAATTGCTTGCGAGTGCCTATGGCGAACTCGCTGTGCCGGCAGTCGCCGGGACAAGCGGCGGTGCGGCGAGTTCACGCATCCTGCAGGAGCTGGCGCGTCTGCGTGGCTTGCTGCAAAACCAGCTGGCGGGTTTTGCGTGGGGTGCGTCGCGACGGCGCGACCCGGTGCGGGTGGCGTTGATGCAGGCACTCCTGTCGGCAGGCTTCGGCGGCGCGCTGGCGCGCACACTCGCGGCCCGCCTGCCGCGCGGGCTCGATGCCGAGGCCGCACAGCGCTGGTTGCGCCAGGTGTTGATCCGTAACCTGCCCGTGTTGCCGCGCACGTCCGATCCGGTCGTCCTGGGCGGGGTCTTCGCGCTGGTGGGTTCCACCGGATCGGGCAAGACGACGACGCTCGCCAAGCTTGCCGCGCGCGGTCTCGATGCCCACGGTGCGGCCGAGGTCGCGCTGGTGGCGGCGGATGGGTACCGTGTGGGTGCCGAGGCGCAACTCGCCGTGTATGCCGACCTTCTCGGCGTCCAGCTCCATGCGGCGCACGACACGGCGGCCCTCGCTGCGCTGCTGCGGAAGTTGTCGGGGAGGAAACTGGTGCTGATCGATACCGCGGGTCACGCGCCAGCCGACCCGCGCGCCGGTGATACACGGGCGCTCGATGCGCTTGGCGTGCGTCGCATGGTCATGATCGCTGCCGGCCAGCAGGGACCGGCGATCGAGCAGGCGATGACCTGCTTCGGAGCGGATGCCGCGGCCTGCATCCTGGGCAAGCTCGACGAAGCGCCGCAACCCGGTGTTGCGCTCGATAGCCTGATCCGACATCGCCTGCCGCTGGCGTATGTCTGCACCGGGCAGCGGGTGCCGGAGGACGTGCATGCGCCCAATGCAGCCTACCTCGTCGATCGCGCTCTCAGGGGCGGCCTGCTGGCGACGCCCTATGCACTCGAAACGGAAGACTGGCCGCTGTTGGCCGGCATCGAGGCCGAGCGTTCGGCGCCACCCTCCAAGCGTGCGAATGCGGGCTGATCAGGCGGCCGGCCTGCGTCGGCGCGCGCTCGCACAGCTCAACTGCATTCACTGCTTTTCTGCGTCCACCACCACCAGCCCGCAGCTTGCGAGTACGCTCCAAGCTCGCGGCTGGCAGATCCTGCTGATCGATACGGAGGGCCGTCAGTCGGTGCAGGGCGGTACGCGCAGCCTGTTCGACTGGCGTCGACAGCTGGCGCACGGACATCCCCATCTGCACGCCGCGGCGCACGGAGACTGTTGGCATGCGCCGGGGTTGCGGGCGGATGCGTCCGGCCTGGTTGCGTTTGCGCACCGCTATGACTGTCTACTGCTGGACCGGAATCTCACGGGGGGAGACTGGGCACCCATGCCCGAGGCAGCCAATCTTCTGCTGTTCGATCTTTCGCCCGATTCGCATGCGATGCAATTCGCCTATGCGCTCGTCAAGAGCGCGTCCACCCGGCACACCGATTGTGCGATTGTGTTGCTGGGGGATACACAGGCCTGTCACCGGCTGCAATCTGCAATCCTGCATTTCATGGGGCCGGTTTCGGGACGGATGCTTGTCAACATTGCAGGCGAAGTTGATCCATTTGGCATGCTTGCCGTTAGAATGGCGGGCGAGGAGAAGGGCCGGAGTGCCCGTTGTTGATCCGGATAACCCGCGAGATACTGCGGCTACAACATGGGTGACGGTCGAAGATGCCGTGCCCGGGTCAATGATGATGAAGCAGCTTGCTGGTTGGTGATCGATCCGATTCCGGGAGCCTTTCGCCAACGATAACAAGGGAAGCACCTGAAACATGGCTGGTAAACATTCGTCGCAAGACGAACAGATCACCAAGTACGCGCCGCTGGTCAAGCGCATCGCGTATCACATGATGGCGCGCCTGCCTGCCAGTGTCGAAGTCGATGATCTCATCCAGGTTGGCCTGATCGGGCTGATGGATGCGGTGGCGCGCTTCGATGGCACGCAGGGCGCACAGTTCGAGTCGTACGCGACCCAGCGTATCCGTGGCGCGATGCTCGATGAACTGCGCGAGGCCGACTGGTTGCCGCGCCATGTGCGGCAGAAATCACGGCAGATCGAGGCTGCGATCAGTCGCCTTGAACAGCGCAACGGCAAGTCGCCCTCCGAGCAGGAGATCTCCGCCGAGCTCGGCATGCCGATCGACCAGTACCAGACGATGCTGGGCGACGTGAAATGCTCGCAACTGCTCTACTACGAGGATTTTTCCGACGAGGACAGCGCCAGCTTTCTGGAACGCTATCTGGTCGATGGCAGCAGCGACCCGCTCGCGCTGCTGGAGGACGAAGGTTTCCGTGACAGCCTCATTGCGGCGATCCACCATCTGCCGGAACGTGAGCGCAGCATGATGGGCATGTACTACGAGCAGGACATGAACCTCAAGGAAATCGGCGCGGTGCTGGGCGTTTCGGAGTCACGGGTATGTCAGCTGCATTCCCAGGCCGTGGCGCGCCTGCGGGCCCAGCTGAAAATCTGGAAGGACTGACGGCAGTGGGGTGACGCGGGGCGGAACGTAGATAAATCCGCGATAATGACGGCTTGTTCCATTTGCCCGCGTGTTCCACATGAGCCAAGCCGCCCTCAAGAAAAAAGCCCTCGACTATCACCGTCTGCCCAAGCCGGGCAAACTCGAAGTCGTTTCCTCCAAACCCTGCGCCACCCAGGCGGACCTGTCGCTCGCCTATACGCCCGGCGTTGCGCAGCCGGTGCTGGAAATTGCGAAGAATCCGGCGAAGGCCTACGAGTACACCAACAAGGGCAATCTCGTCGCGGTGATCACCGATGGCACCGCCATCCTCGGCCTGGGCGACCGCGGCCCGCTCGCGGCCAAGCCGGTGATGGAAGGCAAGGGCGTGCTGTTCAAGCAGTTCGCCGGCATCGACGTCTACGACATCGAGGTCAACGCGAAGACACCGCAGGAATTCATCAGCGTGGTCGAGGCGATCGCGCCGACCTTCGGCGGCATCAACCTCGAGGACATCGCTGCGCCGCACTGCTTCGAGATCGAGGCGGCACTGAAGAAGAGACTCGACATCCCGGTGTTCCACGACGACCAGCATGGCACCGCGGTCATTATCTGCGCCGGGCTCATCAACGCCCTGCATGTGCAGGGCAAGACGCTCGACGCCGCGAAGATCGTCTGCCTCGGCGCCGGCGCCGCGGGGATCGCGTCGATGAACCTGCTGGTGGCGATGGGCGCGAAGAAGTCCAATATCCTGCTGGTCGATTCGAAAGGTGTGGTGCACAAGGGGCGCACCGACCTCAACGCCTTCAAGAAGGCCTATGCGCGGCAGACAAAGCTGCGCACGCTGGAGGGGGCGATGGCGGGTGCCGATGTGTTCGTCGGCGTTTCGGGTGCCAATCTGGTGAGCCCGGCAATGGTGAAGTCCATGGCCGAAAAGCCCGTAGTCTTCGCGCTCGCCAACCCCAATCCGGAAATACTGCCGGAAAAGGCGAAGGCGGCGCGCAGCGATCTGATCATGGCGACCGGCCGCTCCGACTATCCCAACCAGGTCAACAACGTGCTGGGCTTCCCCTTCATCTTCCGTGGCGCACTGGATGCGCGGGCGAAATCCATCACGCAGGATATGCTCGTCGCCGCAGTGCATGCGCTGGCCGGCCTGGCGCGCGAGCGGGTGCCGGCTTCGGTGCTGAAAGCCTATCAACTGAAAAAACTTGCCTTCGGTCCTGAGTACATCCTGCCCAAGCCCTTCGATCCGCGCCTCGCGCAGCGCGTGCCGCAGGCGGTGGCACAGGCGGTGGCACAGGCGGCGAAACGTCCGGCTCGTGCGAAGGCAAAGATGGCCGGCAGCGGGCGCCGCTGATCCGTCGAGACGTGCCGTGAGGCCCGCAGCCCGTCCCGTTTACCTTGATCTGCGCCGCATCCGCCTGCCGCTTCCCGGCTGGGTGTCGATCCTGCATCGGGTGTCGGGCGTGCTGCTGTTCGTCGCTGTGCCGCTGGGCAGCTGGGCACTGTCGCTGTCACTGGCGGACGAGACGGGATTCCGGCGCATCGCCGATGCAGCTGCGCATCCGCTGGTGAAACTGCTGTTGCTGACGTTCGTCTGGGCCCTGGCGCATCACTTCTTCGCCGGGCTGCGCCACCTGGCGCTGGATGTGCACCTGGGTACGCGGCTCGACGCCGCGCGCCGCAGCAGTGTCGCCGTGCTGCTCGCATCCGCCGTCGTCACGCTTCTCGTCGCGTGGAGACTCTTCGCATGAAGTCCGCGGGCGGCTCGCATACCGGCACCGGAACCTGGCTCGTCCAGCGCGCCAGTGCCGTTGCGCTTGCGTTCGCGTTGCCCGTGCTGGGCCTCTACATTCTCGCCGCCCTGCCGGCCGATTACGCCGCCTGGCGCGCCCTGTTCGCGCCGCTTGCGTGGCGTGCAGCGCTCGTCCTGACCGCCGCGGCGCTGGCGCTGCACGCCTGGGTCGGCATGCGCGACATTTTCATGGACTACGTTCGCCCGACCGGGCTGCGCCTGGCGCTGTATCTTGCCGTCATCGCCATCCTCGCCGGGAGTGTCGCAGTGCTCGCCGCATCGCTCGGGAGCCTGGCGTGAACCGGCGCCGCTTTGACGCCCTCATCGTCGGCGGCGGCGGCGCGGGGCTGCGCGCCGCGCTCGAACTGGCGCGTTCGGACTATAAGGTCGCCGTGGTTTCGAAGGTCTTCCCCACGCGGTCGCACACGGTGTCGGCGCAGGGCGGCATCACCGCCGCGCTCGCCAATGTCGACGACGACCGCTGGGAGTGGCACATGTACGACACCGTCAAGGGTGGCGACTGGCTGGGCGACCAGGACGCGATCGAGTTCATGTGCCGCGAGGCGGCATCCGCCGTCTACGAGCTCGAGCACATGGGGCTCCCGTTCTCGCGGCTGGAGAACGGGAAGATCTACCAGCGCCCGTTCGGCGGCCAGTCCAAGCACTTCGGCGGCGACCAGGCCACGCGCACCTGCGCGGCCGCCGACCGCACCGGCCACGCGCTGCTGCACACGCTCTACCAGCAGAACATCGCCCACCGCACGCAGTTCTTCGACGAGTACTTCGCGCTCGATCTGGTGCGCGACGCCGAGGGCTACTGCCTCGGCGTCACCGCCGTTTCGATCGAGACCGGCGAACCGCTGCTGATCGAGGCGCGCGCGACGCTGCTCGCCACCGGCGGCGCCGGCCGGGTGTTCGGCAACAGCAGCAACGCGATGATCAACACCGGTGACGGCCTCGGCATGGTGCTGCGCGCCGGGCTGCCGCTGCAGGACATGGAGTTCTGGCAGTTCCACCCCACGGGCATCGCCGGCGTCGGCTGCCTCATCACCGAGGGCGCGCGCGGCGGGGGCGGGTAGCTGCGCCACCGGCACGGCGAGCGTTTCTTGGAGCGCTATGCGTCGCACGCGCGGGACCTCGCCGGCCGCGACGTGGTGGCACGCGCGATCGCCATCGAGATCGCCGAGGGGCGCGGCTGCGGACCGCACGGCGACTACGTCGACCTCAAGCTCGACCACCTCGGCGAGGCGGCAATCGCGCAG